>JAGVJT010000007.1 GCA_020050955.1 Legionellales bacterium
ATGCAGTGGATGAATCAAATAACACAGTTCTTCCATGAGTGCGTGTGAGCCACACAATAGTCGCATATCGAGTAAACTAGAAATCGCACTTAGATCATAATGAGCTAAATCAGCACATGCTTGTGGTGTTGTGAGTTGATGGCTGATTTCAAGTCCTATGTCCCAGCAATCTTGTATGAATTTTTCGACGCGTTGATGCTTTTCCTCATCAAGAGAGTGGTGATGCATTAAGAGTAAATCAATGTCAGAATAAGGTTGCAGTTCACGTCGGCCATAACCGCCGATGGCCAGCAAGCAAAATTGATCATTCTGTTCGAGATGACGATGTTGAAAAAGTGCAATTACAGCTGCATCAATAGTGGAAACAAGTTGGCGTGTTAGTGTTCCAATCCATTCTTGTGCGTAGAACTTTTCGATGACCTGATCTTTGTTTTGTCTCATGCATTGTTTTAATGTTGAAAGATTAGGTATCATGGTTTTAAGTTCCAACGTAGATCTTTATAATGTGATGAGAGAAACATCGTCTCATTGGAGAGTATGATGTGTAAAGAGGGCTTTGGTGCGTGTCATGAGTTTAAACAAGGAGTGTTATGATATGAAAAAATATTGGATGAGTGCAGTTGGCCTTTGGTGTTTTTCTAGTGGATTAGCGCTAGCTGATGCTGCATCGTCGCAGATACAAATGTTAAATAGTCAAATTCAAGCACAATTACAACAAATGCAAGAGTCTCAACAAAAACAGCTTAAAACGCTCAATACACAAATTCAAACTCAGATCAAACAACTGCAATCGTCACTTCAAGATCAAATGCAAACGATGAACACAAGCACGCAAAAGCAGCTGCAGACAATGAACACAACGTTACAACAGCAGATTAAACAAGTGCATGATGAGAAAGTAGGCTCATCCAGTGCGCCTGTACCTCAAGCTGCAAAACCATAACGGTGATTTTTGGCAAACACACAATAGTGTTAGGGTAGGCTTTTGTATACCCTAATCAAATTAATCTCAAAAAAAAAGGCAAACTATTTGTTTGCCTTTGATTGAAACAGTACTCTGATAAAGAGTTAAACTGCTTCGACTTCTTCTGCTTGAGGGCCTTTTTGACCTTGGGACGCTTTGAATAAAACTGTTGCTCCTTCAGCCAGTGTTTTGAATCCACTGCCCATAATAGCGCTGAAATGAACAAAATAGTCTTTTCCATTGCTTTCAATGAAACCGAACCCTTTGCTTTCATTGAACCATTTAACTGTGCCCCGCATTTTTTCTGACATATTTATCTACCTATTCAAACTGGACCTTCAGTCTAGCATAGGTCGATCAGCTTTGCCTAGAGTGAAGTTACATAAAATTTATGTTTGTTTGATTGTATAAAGTATATTGTGTTACAATAATGCTCAATTAGTCCGAGGATATGAGCATATGATTAGAGATAGACTTGTACAACTTGTTGAGGAATGTCTTGCTGATTCATCGTTAGTTGGAAGATTGGACGCGCGAACGCGACTCGAACAACTGTATGACGAGTTTACACAACTACCTCGACATGCGCCACAGGATGCGCAAGATTATTACGATCTTCTTGAGATGCTCCATATTTTTCTTAAGACATTATCTGAGATGCCCGATGCAGTTATTGATGAGCGCATTGATGTTACGATTCGTGATTTTACCGGCGCTGTTTATGGTGCCATACGGCGTAATATTACGGATACGTTTGGTTATCAGGTTAATTCTCTTTCCGCGTATTTTAGCATTCACAATCGAGCCGATATTTTAGCGTTTGTAAATATCAATCAAACAGGAGAGCTTGGTTTGATTGATACCGTGGGTGATGGCAATTGTGGCCCACGCGCAGTAATACAAAGTTTATTGGTACGTGGTATCACGACGAATCAAAAACGATTTGTGGCTGATTTTTTACGAAATATGTATCTACGTCAATCAAATGCTGTTGATGATGAAAATCGTAGTCTATACGGATGTGTTATTAGACGGTTGACTCAGTTTCCTGACATAACAGATTTGTCTTTGTATGCGAATAGTTGTGTTTTAGTGGGAGAACAGCTGCACTACATCGATTTTCAAGGTGTGGCTCGTCCATGTGTTTTGGTTGATGCTGAGCAATTTAAAGCGATTTTATTAGAAAAAATAGGTGGCACGCACGTTCGTGAATTAGTTGGCCATCAAATTCGTATGCCATATGATGAATTAAACATGTACTTAGCACCTGACAGCGAATTAATTCAAGGTGAAGGATCCATCAAGCAAGATGTTGAATCGTTGCTTGAGCGCTATGAACAAATGACGGTTGATAATTTACCAACATTGCGATCAGAATATTTTGCTTCGAATAATATTGATTTATTAAGTGAAAAAGATCATGTGATGTATACGCTTGCAGGATGTTTGCGCTTTGATATTCGCGATTATGCACGAGACAATCCTTCTCATTTATGGGGTGGCGAGTTAGATGATGATTATTTGGGGCTTCTTGAGCAAGAAATGAGCTTTTCAGATACTGTGAGTTATTTTGCTAATCATCGCATTGTGTGTAATCTTTTGGGTCGAGTGGATGATGCGCTTGATGATCAAAACCCATTGATAGAACAGAATAGTGAAGAGTATTCTTTACCGCCAGGGGTGCACTTTGAACCGGCTCAAATTGATTTGCATGTTTATCGGTTAGGCAATCACTTCATGACGTTGTTGTATGAAAATCGTGACAGTGTTCTTGCGGCGAGACAGCGTTATGTGTCAGAAGCGGCTTCACGCGGCGCAGAGCAAACACAAGATCAAATTCTAGCACGCGCTTTAGATGAGTTTTTTGAATATGATGATGCGTCGCTTGTGCATGAAGAGGCCGCGTTAGAAGAAAACTCTCATGTACAAACCACACAATCATGTGATGAGCAGCTGCCTTATACCGACATGGATTCTACGGTAAGAAGTATGCTAGATGAAGAGCAAGAGCCATTGTCACTAGATTCAAGTCGTCGTCGTGCTGAGTCCTCGACATCTACGCCACAATCATCAGATAAATCATCTTTACCATCACGGCCGAGACCAAATTATTCGTTCTTGATGCATTTATATATTCATCCTGTCACACAATTTGCAGCGAAGATATTATTTTTAGCAACACTATCTTGCTTGCGTGCTCTGGTCATGACAGGTATCGGGCCGTGGCTGTTTGGTGCAAAAGCCATGGACGATGCACGAGTATCTACACATAGCATATTTGCGACATATCGTGAACGTGTTGAGCAACATACACAACATGAACATAGCTCAACATCAAGCACATCTTCTAATTTGTATACCAACAGTCTGTAAAGGAGAACTTTTGCGATGAAAAAAGCTAACCAAAGTGGTTGGAAACCGACGGGTTCTGGTTTGAGATTATCCGATATAGATGCGGCTCCCGTGTCTGAGCAAGATAATAAAGCACGAATGAGAGCTGCTCGCGAAGCGATGATAGCAAAATTTGAACAAGAAGAGGCAGCAAGAAGACAACAGGATGCGTTAGCAAGCGCAGTTCAACCTGTTCACGATGAAGAGCCTGTGCGAGAAGACGCGCCAGTACTAGAAGCATTGGTACAAGAAGAGGCCGCGCTCGCTGTTGTCGTGCATTCAGGGCCTCAAGTGCAAGTTGGTGATGTTATTGTTGAAGATGTTGACGACGAAGAAGATGTAGATGAAATTTATGTGGAAAATGTACGCGAAGAAGTTGATGCTCACCAAGAGGTTGTCGAACAAGTCATTATGGCACCTGAAGAGACTGTGGAGCCTAATTTTTCAGCGTTTGCTCTTAAAATTCAACAATTTTATCGTCGTTACTCGACGCGAGTTTTACGCCCAATTATCGAACCAACAGAATCTGCGGTACTAGGCGATGACGCCGAAGAACTAGATAGACTGTTTGCTGAACGTCTTATGCGAGAAGAAGCAGAGGAAACCAATCGACGCGTTGCTGTTCAACTTCAGCGAGAAGAAGATGATGAGCTGTATGCACAGCAATTACAAGAAGGGGGAGGACACTCTTCGTCATCAGTGCGACAATCTTTACCATCGACAGAGTCATCTCATCATGATTTTATTTTTGCAGATCTTACCGAAGCACAGTTACGATTACTGCAAGCAGACGAAGCGTTTACAGAAGAGTCTTTGAGACTTGAAGAAGTTGATGTTGATACGGTTGGTGAAGATAATGCTTCTATTGATAACGAGCTTGTGTTCGATGATGAAGATGTTTTTGATGATCGAGCGTCTGATGATAGCGTGCCTGATGTAATTTCTGCTACAGAACATCAGTCATCTGTTCACCTTGTCGATACATCAGAACCAAAAACTACAGATGCTAATGCGTCTCAAGATGAAAATCATCAAAGTACATTAGCAATTGTGCCTGTTCCGTCATTAAATAAGACGCCATCTGACAAGAAACATGATGCGCGTGTGAATCCATCTTTCTTAATGTCGATTCTTGCTCAAGCAATGGCTAATAAAATTGCGGCCGTGGTATTTTTTCTTGGTTGTGCATTGTTGTTAAGCACTGCTGCCGTTGGGTTTTTGCCTGGTGTTGTGGTTGGCGTGACACTGGCGGCTGTTGGATTATTTGCGATGATGAGCAGTAAGCCCGCATCGTTGAAATCTGAAGAACGCAATCAACCGTTACCATCAACAAATTTTGCGGGTTTTTAGTAATCTTGTTTTTTATTCAAACCTGAGTCTATTTACTTGAATAGACTCAGGTTTTTTTTATTATCATCCATGAGTCCTCCTGTTTTCAAACATGTAACCTATTGATTTTTAAAAAAATAATATCATGAAATCACTGTTGATTTATGACTCGAATGCCTATTTTTTTTCCTTGACTTCTCGAATCTTCTTGTGAAAGAATCTGAAAAATTTTTACTCACGGAGGGAACAATGGCGAGAATGAATGGTGAAATCGATTTAGTTCAGGATGAAGATCGTGTACTAGATGATGAGCAAGTAGCTGAAGAGTTGCATCCAGCAGCGCAACAACAAGCACAGCAAGAAGAAGATGGTGAGGTGATTGTTGACGGAGAGCAACCTGTTCTTGCTGATGTTCAAGAAGAAGAGTTAGTACCAGCAGGTCAACAACAAGCAGAAGCTGGCGATGCTGTAGAAGAAGTGGTTATTCCAGTTATTCAACAACAAGTAGAAGTTGGCGATGTTGCAGAAGAAGTGGTTATTCCAGTTATTCAACAACAAGCAGAAGCTGGGGATGTTGTAGAGGAAGTGGTTATTCCAGTTATTCAACAACAAGCAGAAGCTGGGGATGTTGTAGAGGAAGTGGTTATTCCAGTTATTCAACAACAAGCAGCACATGATGATGTTACTGATGTTGAAGAAGATGTTTTACCAACGAATCAAGCTTTCTTTGTTGAGAGTGTTGAGGAAGTAGAAGAAAGCGACGTACTGAATCAAGCGCGTCAACAACAAGCGGCGGCAGATGTTGTGCATGTTGCAGAAACAATCGTGATTGAAATCGAAGCAGTAGATATTCAATCAATGCACATGCCAAGCATGGAGCCACAACAATCGAGTGCAGATGAAGCTAATGCGACCACTGAAGGCCATCAAGAGTCGCCTACAGAATCGTTCGAGGCTCGTACAAGCGGCGATGATGCTCAGCAATCAACAGCACCAACACCAGCACCACAAATTGATGCAGCCTCTGCACCTAGCAAATCAAAAAAATGTACCATTTACTCGTTTATGATGGCGATGATGGCGCATCCTGCTGCTAAAATAGCGGGTGCTATTCTTCTAAGCGCAAGTCTTCTTGCTTTAGGACTGACAGTAGCTGGTGTAATGTCGTTTGCGACAAGCTTTATCGTGATGACGGCCTTACTTGGTGCATCGATGTTTGCCGGTCACCGTTATGCCACAAAAAAACCAGAACCTCAAGAAGAACCAGCTCCAGAAGCAGCTGCAACTGCGGGCATGTAATCTCATTAGATCGCTGGGTGCATGTGAGCACTCAGCGATTTTTCATTAAGTTTTGTGACATCATAGCTAATCACTCTATACCGCGAATGATTTAAGTCATTCCTACCTGTTGGTGCTCATAGATAATGCACTTAAGTCGTTAATTTTCTGTAATCTGAATCATGTTCTGCATGGCTTTTTTAGCGTTCTCAATGACCCACTGTTGTTCGTTATCGTTTAATCGGCGTCGAATCCCTGTGTATTCGTTGATCTGATCGCCTGCTTTGACTTCGTTATAAGCCATATTTTTTCCTAAACGTAAGCAATCAAGTAGACCAACTAAATGGGGTGGGTCATTGCGTGACATGGTGGCACACCCGCAACCAAGTGTTTTTTTATCATCAAGTGGTGCTTCGGCAAGATTCACAACCGTAATCCCTTGCGTTCGGCAATGTTCTTTTAAATAATCAACCATATGATTTTCTGTGCCAATGGCATAGCGCTTGGTTTTTGCGCGATCTTGTGTGACATAATCCCAGATAAACGCTGTAGAACCTGCATGTTCTGCAACGCGAATGACTTCATTGCGACATTCAGGATGAGCAATAGTTGTGTATCCTTGCTGATGCCAATAATCACACATGGCAGATGTATAATGTGTGTGTACTGCACAATGACTTGAAAAAAGAATAAGGTCAGACTGGTCAAATATTTTCAAAACAGATTTATCTTGTTCTTCGAGAGAAAATTGAGCGCCAGCTGTTCCGCCAGGCCAATAGGCAATGTTTTTAATGCCTAGCCAGTGAGCCACATTTTCACCCATGTGTTGATCAGGAATAAACAATATTTTTTTATTTTGCGCTTTGGCCCATTGGAAAATTTTCTTAACATTTGAGCTTGTGCATACGGCACCACCTTGTGCACCGGTCATCGCTTTGACACGACCTGATGTATTCATGTAACAAACCGGTAATACGTTTTCAGCGCCATAACGTGCATTAAGATCTAAAAAAGCAGGTTCTACCATAAAATCTTTGGCAAGCATCTCCATGGTGCACCCTGATTTGGGATTCGTAATATAAACATGTTGCGACTCATGCGCTAAAATACTGATTGACTCCGCCATAAAATGCACAGCGGACTCAATGATAATCGATTTTTCTGGATGGTTTGCTGCCATCAGTGCTAATTGATACGAGTCACCAATTTGCCCGCCGAATTGCTCGACTAAACGCACAATTTCACCACCCATGTAATAGTGAGCGAGTAACAAAAGCTGTGAACCGAAATGATCGTATGCTTTTTCTAAATATGGCTTCATCCATTGTAAAACGGTTGTTAGCTTTCGATCAGGCAAGGCAAGATAAGATTCAGCATAAGGGATAAAATCATCTTGATACCAATCCAGCGGATAGTCTTGTTGACAAAGCTGCATGCCGGGTGTGAGATGCATTTTGGTTTTTTGAGGTTGGTAGGTAGTGTATGTCTCAAACATGATGATTGGGCCTGCAAAAACGGGTTAAATAAAAGGGGTTTGTGGTGCATTTAAGCGAGCAATACTTTCTTGTGCGCGAGCATGTTTATGAGGAAAGTCATCTCGGAAATGCCCTCCGCGTGATTCGCGTCGTGTCAGTGCCGCACCGACAATTAGCTCTGCGTTGAGAATAATATTACGCAATTCAATAAAATCTCTTGTGATGCTATGTGTCCAATAATAGTCTTCGATAATTTGTTTTCGTTTTCGAATAAACTCTAAGAGGTCGGATAAGCCTGCCTCTGTTCTCACGATACCCGCAAATGATGTCATTTCGCCACGTAAACTTCGCCAATGCGCATTAATTTGGCTCGCACGACGATGATTAATGGTTGTGGGTGAGTTCCATGCTGTCACAGATGGCGTTGTACTCCAAGGACGGTCAAGATCATCCAATGTGGCGCGTGCAGCATGAGACGCCATGACTGCTGCTTCTAATAAGGAATTACTGGCAAGTCGATTTGCACCATGTAACCCGGAAAACGCGACTTCACCAATAGCATAAAGACGGCGTAAATCCGTACGACCATCGATACCTGTTAAAACGCCGCCGCATTGATAATGTGCAGCAGGCACTACAGGAATAAAATCTTGACTCATGTCAATGCCGAGTGAGAGTAGGGTGGCATAGATTTGCGGAAAACGTTTTTTAAGAAATGATTTTGGCTGATGCGTAATGTCTA
>JAGVJT010000017.1 GCA_020050955.1 Legionellales bacterium
ATTTATTCCGCCAACCTTAATTGATAAACCTCATGCTATAGAAAATGGGGATGCTATCTTCTTCTTTAATTTTCGTGCTGACCGCGCCCGACAATTGACAGAATCATTCACAAACGTTGCATTTGCAGGGTTTAAACGACAGTTAACACCTAAATTAACGCAATTTATCAGCATGACGCACTATGCTGATTACCTTAAAACAAATTGTGTTTTTCCACCATTAACTTTGAAAAATACACTTGGAGAAGTGTTAGCCAATCATCACTTACGCCAACTTCGTTTAGCTGAAACAGAAAAATACGCACACGTCACTTTTTTCTTCAATGGCGGCAATGAACAAGCTTTTCTCAATGAAACACGCACCTTAATCCCTTCACCTGCTGTAGCAACTTATGATCTTAAACCCGAGATGAACGCAGAGCTACTCACCGATGCTCTCATCAACGCGATTGTCAATCAAACGCATGATGTCATCATTTGCAACTATGCCAATGCGGACATGGTTGGCCATACGGGCAATTTTCAAGCAACCATTCAAGCCATTGAATGCTTAGATAGAGCCATGACAAAAGTTGGCGAAGCACTGCGCTCAGTAAACGGACATCTCCTCATCACAGCAGATCACGGCAATGCAGAAGCGATGTTTGACGATCAAACGCAACAACCACATACCGCACACACCAGTGAACCTGTACCACTCATTTATATTGGCGAGCCTAATTGGCATTTTAATCGCTCACATGGGAGCTTAGTTGATATTGCACCCACAATATTAAAGTTATTAGGCATCGCATCGCCTGCTGAAATGACAGGACACGCCCTTTTATCTCACACTCACACACAATCATCATGACCTATCAACATTATTTATCCAATCAACCATCGTTCTTTGTAAGAATACTTCTCACAAGTTTGATTTTCCTCCATCACACCGCAGGCCATACTCAATCATCAGCCTCAGTAACAAAACAACAGCTAAATCAGCTCACAGGCAAAGTAAATGCATTGAACAACACTATCAACAAAGAACAAACGACACGACAATCGCTTTATCAGACATTAGCAGCCACAGAAAAGCAAATTGGAACACAAATCACCGAGTTACAGACAGTTAAAAAAATGATGACAGAAAAAGAACATACCATACAACAAGTGAAGCAAACGATTCACCACCATCAACAACAGTTAGTATCAGAACAAAAGGTTCTCGCCCATCATCTTAGAACACGCTACCATCTTCAAAAAGCGCCACCACTTCAATGGTTGCTTCATCACGACAATCTGCAAAAAACAGATCATCTTGCACACTATTACCAATACTTATTACAAGCCGATAAAAAGCTTATTCAGCATATTCAAACAACGATGCAAACACTGGAACAAAATCAGCTAACACTGACAAAAGAATCGGCATTACTCAATCAATTACAACAAACCCTGCAAACACGCCAACAAAAACTCGTAAAAACGAAACAAGAGCACAACCATGTCATCCAATCACTGAATCATTCCATTCAGACAAAACAGCAAATGCTTGCCACGTATCAACGTGATCAAGCACGTTTGCAGACGTTGCTTGAAACATTGTCTCACCCAGCAATTGCACCTCGTCAGATGCCTCATACGAAAACCATTTCTTCTTTCACACATTTTCGTGCTAAATTTTCAAATCCATTAGGTAATAATGCGAATGAAACAAAATCGCTCAACCAAGGCATGCTGTTTTTAGCGAAAGAAGGGACACCTGTCACAACAATTTTGCCTGGGAAAGTTGTGTTTAGTGACTGGCTAAATGGATATGGATTGCTGCTTATTATTGATCATGGTCAAGGCATGATGAGTCTTTATGCACACAACGAATCTCTATCTAAAACAAAAGGAGATGCTGTTCGTCCAGGCGAGCAAATTGCCACGGTTGGACACACAGGTGGATTATATGAAAACGGTCTATACTTCGAATTAAGACGCCGCGGGAAAGTTGTACCCTCTCGGCAATGGTTATCTTGACGTTGTATGGCTTTGAAGGAGAAACTCATGTTTTGTAAACGGATTCACCATACCGCCTTAACGACCATTATGTCGTGTGTATTTGTTGTTTCAACACCACTATACGCAGTACCTACCAATAGTGTTGAAGAAGAACAAAATATACCTATGGAAGATGTGCAACGCTTTTCTAATGCCATCGCTCAAATCAAACAATATTATGTCAAACCCGTTAGCGATAAAGAACTTTTCGAAAACGCTATTCGCGGCATGCTCGCAGGTCTTGATCCTCATTCAAGTTATCTTAATGAAGAAGAGTTTAACGACCTTCAAACCACCACAAGTGGTGAATTCGGAGGGCTGGGCCTTGAGGTTACAATGGAGGATGGTGTGATTAAAGTTGTTACACCACTTGTCGACACGCCTGCGTCAAAAGCGCACATCAAGCCAGGTGATTACATCATCAAAATAGGCTCTCGCTCCGTTCAAGGCATTGATTTAAAAGAAGCTGTTACGCTAATGCGTGGCAAAGTTGGTGAACCTCTTACATTAACAGTTTTACGAAAAGGCGAAACAAAGCCACTGCAATTCACGCTTGTTAGAGAGAACATTCAAGTTAAAAGCGTTCAAGAAAAATTGTTAGATAATCAATACGGGTACATTCGTTTAGCACAGTTTCAAACGTTAAGTGCCCAAGATGTGTTAAAGGCCATCGTGCTTTTGAAAAAACAAGCTGGAGGACAGCTTAAAGGACTCATTCTGGATTTGCGAAATAATCCTGGTGGTCTGCTTGATTCTGCGATTCAAATTGCAGATGCATTTCTTGATACAAAAATCCCTAACGCTAAACAAGAGTTAATTGTCTATACCGAAGGTCGATTACCTGGCTCGAAGTTTACGGCAGTCGCCAATCCAGGTGATGTTTTAGACAACGCACCGATGGTCGTGCTCATCAATGGTGGTTCTGCATCAGCATCGGAGATTGTTGCAGGGGCATTGAAGGATAACAAACGAGCCATTATTTTAGGCACACGAAGCTTTGGTAAAGGTACCGTTCAAACCATACTGCCTCTTGACGATAAACACGGCATTAAATTAACAACAGCGTTATATTACACACCATCTGGCGTATCTATCCAAGCGCAAGGCATTACACCCGATGTCCTTGTTGAGGAAATTAGTATCCCTCAAACCGCCATGAATCAAAAGGATGCACTTAATTTTAGTGAAGCAGACTTAAGTGGACACATCTTAAATGGCAACAAAACAAAAGCTGCTGTTGCAAAATCCAGCACAGCAGATGAGCAACATTTGTTACATGAAGATTATCAATTGTACGCAGCACTCACAATTCTTAAAAGCTTGGTTGTAGCAAAGCAATAAGATCTTTATAATCATTGCGATTTTAATCATTTCCCCATCCGCTTACAGCGTTATGGGGAGACTTTTTTTAGAAGGATGCTCATTGTGATTGAAAAAATCGTCAAGCTTTTTGCTTATATTTTCACCATGTTTTATTTCGCCACAGCAACAGCGTGCCCTCAAGCAACCCCTACAAACGATCCTGGATTTTGCAGTTCTTTTAAAATTGCAGCACAGTGTCATTGCACCGCATCACATTTACCATCGCGCATGTGTATGGACATGAATTTACTTTACGATCGCATGCTAATTATTTTCCAAACTGTTAAAAAAGCTTGTGAATATCAAACTGATACGAGCACGCAGAATTGCATTGACTCATGGAATTGTTATCGTAACGGCGGTTACAATTCTAAAAATGAATTATGCAGTGGAACAGGTGCTTCTTGTGCGTAATATTATTTTTTTATTGATTTCATTGTCATCATCACTCGCCTTTGCTAATCAAAGCCCTGAAAAAATAGACGTCAACGATCCTTTTCGTTTTCGTCTATATGGTGGTGGCGCTGTTGGCTATGGTTCGACAACATGGAACGGCCTTGTCCCTGCAAAAGAAAATCAAAACGTTGCAATTAATATTTCTGCGCCAACCCTCGCCACAGAAGGCGGATTTGTCGCAGGAGGCTTTATTGGGTATGAACTAAGTCCTTATTTTGCACTTGAAGCCAGTTATATGCGTTATCCAAATGCAACGTTAGAATTTGATGAAAACAGTCTTTTTGCATTTGATCATGATGACAACACCACACTGATCACTCGTACTGAAACAGTGGCGGCGATGGCCAAAATCATGTTATTAATCCCAAAAACTTATGTTCGTGCTTATTCAAGCGCTGGTGTCGCAAACGTTCATCGAACCGATGATGTA
>JAGVJT010000180.1 GCA_020050955.1 Legionellales bacterium
GGGCACATCCCGATGATAAACAGGTGATGTATTAATCAAAATAACACGAGAAGGATCTTGGCATTCTATAAATGCACCTAATCGACATCCATCAAGAATAATATGTTTAGTCTTTTTATAAATAGTTAAGATGTATGTTGCGATTAATGTTCGATCATATACAATTTTGTCACCAGCGTAGGGTACTATAAATGCTTCACGAGAAATATTTAAAAATTGGAAAATAGCCATTTCATGCTCAGGCTCAAGAAAATAATGACGCTGTCGTTGATTTTTTTTTGCTGCGAGACGACTTAATTTTATTAAATCTTCTGCAATAACATGGCTATTGGGCATATCTTGCAATGACAAACGTTGCAAAACACCGTGAACATTGACCATGGCTATTTCGGGATAACCTCCCGCTATGTAAACATAAGCCACATGCGGTTTAATGCTCGTGTCACTTGGTATCGTGTTACCAACGATCACTTTAAATCGATAACCATCAATATGAAAAGCGTTTTTATAATACGGATCATTAACATTAATGCTGCGTAATATTTGTGCGCCACGCAAAGCACTCGTCAACACGAAACGACATGCATCATCTTCGGCATGAGGCAGCTTCATTACCCACTTTCCATTCCAAGAACCAAATTTTTCATTTTTTCTTGAAACAAATACGCTATACGTAGCGCCTCGTTGAACAATGCTGCTCCATTCGGTTACATGAATAAAATGATGTAGCTGACTGTGAGGCATGATGAGTCATACCGAGATGAAGCTGTGACCATTATTATATCAATAAGTTAACAATAACACCATGAAACTTATCTCTATGCTTCTTTGATAAGGCACCTTACAAATCAACGCGCGACGAACAAATTCGATAATAGATTAGCGAGGTATGACATTTCCGGCAAGCGCGCTGGCAAGTGGATGCTTGTTTTTCTGCCTCAATCACTCCTTTTTGCACCCAACAATCAAGCATTGGCTGCAATGCAGAAAGCTCGACTTTAAAAGCACGCGTTAATTGTTGTGTGCTCACCACTTTTTCTCGGAGAATAAAATCACGAAGCGCTAATAACATCACAAGACTCCTGGCGATGACCTTTTCCACGAAGAAAATACACAAACAACCACAATAAAGCTCCAAGACAAGCACACCATAGCATCGATTGCTCAGGATGTTGTTTAATCGTCGCGAACTGGTAGAACAATACCGCAGTTGTATACGCCACCAACGTTGACCATGCAATGGAAAAATACATTAATTGGCGACTAGCCTCTTGACGAATCACCGCCATAGTTGACACACATGGAATATATAACAACACAAATAATAAATAGGCGTATGCACCTACTTGGCCATCAAAACGCTCAACCATGGCACCATACATCGATTGTGAAACCGAAGACGACGACACAGAATAGGCAATAGGGTGAATAATGGATTGTCCAAGTTGCATAAAATTTTCAAAAATAGAATAAAATGCGGCTTTAAAATTCAACCAAATATCAAAATCACTCAACACTGACACGTCAACATGTGCCGTGCTCACATATAAACTATTGAGTGATCCAACGACCACTTCTTTTGCTAATATGCCAGTTAACAACCCAACTGTTGCAGGCCAATTGTCCTGAGAAATCCCCATCGGCGAAAAAAGAGGTGTGGCGTGCTGGCCAAGCCAAGATAAAATAGACATGCCTCCTTCTTGCACCCATTCGCCTTGAAGTGAACAAGCATTCAACGCCCCTAACACAGCACACATCGGTACGATTAATTTTCCTGCACGAAGAAGAAATAAACGTAATCGTGTATTGGTATCACGGCATAACCGACGCAACGATGGCTTATGATAAACAGGAAGCTCTAAAATCAGTGGTGATGGGGCACCCTCCAAAAGGGTTCGTCGTACGAGCATACCGGTGATCACCGCCATCGCAATACCAATGAGATACAACGAGAAAACAACATTTTGCCCACCTTGCGGGAAAAATGCAGCGACAAATACCGCATAAATCGCAAGACGCGCGCTACATGACATGAACGGACTCATTAAAATGGTCAGTAACCTATCTCGCTCTGAGTCAAGTGTCCGCGCTGCCAGCACAGCCGGAACATTGCAACCAAATCCAACAATCATCGGTACGAATGCTTTGCCTGGCAGTCCCAAGAGTCGCATCGCTTTATCAACAACGAATGCAGCTCTTGCCATGTAGCCTGATGATTCTAACAACGATAAAAAGAAGAACATCGACGCCATAACCGGCGTAAAAGTTAATGTTGTGTTAATGCCTCGACCAATCCCATCGGCACACCACGCAATTAACCAGGCCGGAGCATGCATGGATTGTAAAACATAAGCAAAACCCTGAACAAAAATCGTCTCTGTTGTGATGTCAAAAAAATCTTGAAAAGCACCACCAATGTGAATAGCAAAAAAGAAAAGAGCATACATCATGGCAAAAAACAAAGGAAAAGCCCAAAACCGATGCAATACAATACGATCTAATTTAGCCGTCCATTGCTCACTTACATCAGATGCTTTCGTTTGCACAATGCCAACAAGCTCATGAATCACCTGATAACGCGCATCAGCCATCAACACATCCAACGGCACATCGGGTTGCTCAATAAAAAGCAAGGCAACACCATGCGGAATGATAAGCTTATCACCTTCTGCAATGCGTCTTGTCATGTATGTTAAACAACGAGGACTCTCAACTAAACGAAGATGCGCTTGAATATCACGTAACGCATCCTCAACAACCGAACCAAACGGTAATGACAATGATGAAGCCGGTATGAGTGGTGCTGCTAGTACATTTTTCAGTGTCGAAATACCAATACCACGATGCGCCTGAAGCGCAATAACAGGGCACTTTAAACGCGTACTTAAGGCTTCTGTGTGAAGTTCAATTCCTTGAGTCGTTGCAAGATCAATCATGTTTAACACCACAACAACTGGAACACCTAACTCTAGCAGTTGGCTTGTTAAATACAAGTGACGCTCAAGATGACACGCATCAATGACGTTAATGATACAGTCCATGTCTGCTAATGCTACAGCTTGGGCAGTTATCTGCTCATCTTGGCTGGTGCTTTCGCCAGACGTTGTCAGTGAATAAATACCGGGAAGATCAATCAACGCAGCCTTAACATGACCAACGCTCATTTGGCCTATTTTTTGCTCAACAGTAACACCAGGCCAGTTACCTACACGCTGCGACTCTCCAGTAAGTGCGTTAAATAACGTTGTTTTACCGCAATTAGGATTACCGACTAAGAGGATGCGCATGACAGATACTCCCAAAGCAAATGCTGAGCTTCATCTTCTCGTAACGTCAACGAAACACCACGAACCTCAATTTGCAGAGGGCACCCTAATGGTGCACGACGCACGATTTTGACATCCACACCTCGCGTCACACCAAGCGCCAACAATCGACGTCGATAAGCATGTGCGGTTTGACCAAAGTCAACAAGCCGTACATCATCACCAGGTTGTAATGCGTATGTTTTGATCATACATGATGCAGAAACGTCATTAAAACATCTAGTCTAACACAAATGCAATCAATAATCATTCTCATTTTAGCAAAAATTTGTACATGTCACTCCCTTTGCTTGTGTCGCCTCATGTAATCGGCAGACTGCATTTCTTCTAATCGGCTTCGCGTCCGTTTGAATTCGTCACTCATTGGCCCACTTACATACAATGCATTCACCTCGGTCGCCGCAGAGATAATCAACTGGATACCTTGGTCATACATGACGTCAATAAAATGAATCAACAATAAGATCTTGACGGTATCATCATGTCCAATGACAGGAATATCACTGACAAAAACGGTATCGAACCGTGATGCAATTTCAAGGTAATCCAATTGACTTCTTGGTAAATTACAAATCACGTCGAATGCAAACCAAATCGCACGATTACCAAGTTTCACGCATGAAATCGTTCGATTTTGTACCGTTATTTCTGTTGTGTCTGTAACAGGAGCAGCTAAAGCATCAAATTGTTGCACCAAGGCTTGATGAGCGGCCTCATTGAGCGGAAAAAGATACGATTGTAACAACGGCTCACGGCCAAGCCGATAATCTTGCTGAGCCCCTAATAAAATAACACGACAAGATTCTTTGATAACAGCAATCGCAGGTAAAAAGCGCTCCCGATGCACACCATACAAATAAAGATCATCCGGTTTGGTATTCGTTGTCACAATAAAAACAACACCATGCGCAAGCAAACCTTGCAATAATTCCGTTAAAATCATCGCATCTGCGACATCATGCACAAGAAACTCATCTAAACACAAAACACGCACAGATTTTGCAAATGTCCGCACAATGTAACGCAGCGGATCGCGCTTACCCTGCACACGTCTTAATTCTGCATCAATCATTTGCATAAAATGATGAAAATGATAACGCGCTTTCTGAGGCGTATTAATTTGTTGATAAAATAAATCCATCAAATAAGTTTTCCCAGCACCCACAGGACCATACACATAAAGTCCTTGAATACGAGGTTCTCGCCACGGGCAGAACCATGAACGCTTCGTATTGGATAAAGCGTCCATCACCTTATCAAATGCTGCTAAAACATCTCGTTGTGCTAACGAATCAAGAATATCGCCTGCGATAACAGCCGCATCGTAACGTGCCATGAGCGTCATAGTAGCTCCGTCGCAAGTGCTTGACCTAATTGATCTTTAAGCGCGATTAACTGCCCATGAAAAAAATGACCTGCTTCAGGAAATCGCAACACAGGCAATGATAGTGTTTTAGCAAAATCCAAAACCAATGACACCGGCACCACATCGTCATGATCCCCCTGGACCACAAACCATGGCGCAGGCACCTGAGGTGCACTGGTGTAATCATAATGATGAACAGGCGGTGCAACCGTCACAAGTACGCGATGTGCACATGCCGAGGCCGCACGATAAGCAACATACGAGCCAAATGAAAAACCTGCAAAACACAATGAAGCTCCTGGAAATAGCCTGATGCATTGTTTAGCAAGATGCAACATGTCCTCGCTCTCGCCAATGCCTGCATCATATTCTCCTTCTGATTGCCCAACACCACGAAAATTAAACCGCAGGCTTGCAATGTTTAAATCTTTAAAAACACGCACCAATGTCGTCACAACTTTGTTGTTCATCGTGCCCCCTTGTAGCGAATGAGGATGTCCCAAAATAGCCACGTAACGGGTATCCATATTAGAAGGAATCGTAAAACAAGCTTCAATCTGCCCGAGTACACCATCCAACATCATTGGATGCTCACCTGGTATTAATTGGTTCAATGTTAATGTCATGTAATTTCAAAAAAGAAAAGAGTATGCCTAGTGTACCTGCTTCATAGATTGCTGTTAAACCTTTATGAAGCTATGATCGCATTAAGCATCGACTCAGCCGAGCGGTGACCAGGATAAAGATAGATGAAACGACTAACTTAAAAAACGAAAACCACGTTCTTTTCGCCAGTCAAGCATCCATTTTATGATTTTATTTTTGATTTGGAGGACTTGATCCATGAGACAAGTACCAGCAGTTTCCCCTCTCGCTCATTTTATTGCTCTCACTCTCATTGGGAGCATCGTATGAATATTCATGACTTTAAACGTAAAAAAGAACAACATAAAAAAATAAGCATGCTCACATGCTATGACTACCCCTCCGCTAAAATTATCGCTGAATCAGCCATTGATTGCGTTTTAGTCGGAGACTCCGTCGCAATGGCCGTGCATGGGCACGCAACAACGGTGATGGCCACAATGGACATGATGGTACTGCATACAGCAGCTGTTGCTCGTGGACTAAATAAGCAGTTTTTAATCAGTGATTTACCTTTTTTAGCTTATCGAACAAACCTCGCAGACACTGTGCATAATGTCAGACAATTGATGCAAGCAGGTGCGCATGCAATTAAATTAGAAGGTGCTGATGCGCACGCATTAACGACTATTCAGCATCTTGTGGATGCAGGCGTTCCTGTCATTGGGCACATCGGTTTAACACCTCAATCGGTGCACCAATTAGGCGGCTATAAAGTTCAAGGGCGTGCAGAAGCAGAGGCCATGCAATTAATCGAACAAGCACGCGCCTTAGAGACGGTCGGTTGTTTTGCGGTCGTGATTGAATGCGTTCCACAAACAGTCGCTAAAAACATCACCGCAGCACTCAGCATCCCTACCATCGGAATCGGGGCCGGAAGTGACGTCGATGGTCAAGTTCTCGTCTGGCATGACATGCTTGGATTACAAACTGAGTTTAATCCACGCTTTGTTAAACAATTCGCAGAAGGGAAAAATGTCCTGCTTCGCGCGATTAACACTTATGCAGAGCAAGTCACCTTAGCGCACTTCCCCACAGCCGACCACGCTTTTTAAGGAGAGTTCTTGTGGAATTATTTTACGATTTAGACGCATGGCGACGTATTCGCAACATGCGTGCACCTCAAGACACACTTGGTTTTGTACCGACCATGGGTAATTTGCATGTCGCACATCTTGCGCTTATCAATCGAAGTCAAGCAGAAAACATCGATACAGTCGTGAGTTTATTTGTAAATCAAACACAATTTAACAATGAACATGACTATATTCACTACCCACGAACGCTGGATGCAGATTTAGAGCTGCTAGAACAAGCCGATGTTCGCTATTGCCTTCTTCCCAACTATAAAACCATGTATCCCGATGACTATCGTTATCAATTGCATGAGACAACTAATCACCTGCAACTTGAAGGAAAACAACGCGCAGGTCACTTCAGCGGTGTGCTCACTGTTGTCATGAAACTGTTGCAACTGACAAAACCAACACGCGCTTACTTTGGTGAAAAAGATTATGAGCAATACCGCCTTATCCGTGACATGGTATCGGCTTTCTTTATGGACGTAGACATTGTGCCATGCACTACTGTCCGAGAGTCGAGCGGACTTGCTTATAGTTCACGCAATAATCGCTTAACCATCGATGGCAAAAAAAAGGCCGCTCAGTTTGCAGCCATTTTTCATCAAGCGCAATCTTGTCATGACACTATCAATGCCCTCTTAGCACTCGGGCTTGAAGTGCACTACGTTGAAGAGCATGATGATAGGCGTTTTGCAGCCGTGAGCATTGATGGCGTGAGGTTAATTGATAACTACGCACTCAATCACGCGCCAACTTTTCTTGTGCCTCAGTAAGACGGCGTGTTACTTCACCTAACTCATGCTGAAGTAACAATGTCGCATCAACAGACATCAACCGTGCTTCATGGGTAGATAATGCCTCAAGAAGCGCTGCTTGTTGCGCAGTTAAGCGTGTAATGTCTTGTTGTAACTGCACAAGCCACTGCTGGCGTGTGCTCATGCGTTGCATCGAAAACACAGGCAAACGTGCTTCTTTAAACGATGACTCATGACAAATACGCAATAGAACATTAACCTTTCTTGATAATTGCTGTGCAATAAAATGCGCAGCAAAATCATCAGGGTTTGCCTGCAAAGCCTCTAAATCATGTCGCAATGATTCAATGCAGCGGCGCGAATCAATCCATGTGAGATGAGTGTCATGTTGAAAAAGCCCTCGGGGCAATTTAGCACGCGCAATGTAAGGCAACTTACTTAACCGCCACTCGAGTTCAGGGATGCGTGTGGCTAATGCATGCACAGCATCGTTAAGATCCATTTCACTATGGCGTTTTGTTTTATTAATTTTCATCAATTGTTATCACGAATTAACTTGAAACGAAAGAGCCAGTCTACTATATTTCACATATCGATATTCATTAAAGATCAATCACTAAACATGGCTAGGATAGCCCTTTATTTAGCCGGTGGTGGTGCGCGGGGCGCCTATCAAGCCGGGGTATTAAAAGCCATCTATCATATCTTAGAGAGTGAAGTTTGCCCATTCACCATGATCAGTGGTGTCAGCGTTGGCAGCATCAATGCTGCTATTATTGCACAACACGCCAATGACTTTGCAACAGGTGTTGAAAAATTAGAAGCCCTTTGGTCAACCATTCATTGCCAACAGGTTTACAACGCAAGCAATTATGAACTAAGTAAATCACTCGCTAGAAACTTAAGCCATTTTATCATTAAACAGCGAAAAACAGGGCATCTTCTTGACACGGCTCCGCTTTATAGCTTTATTAAAGCTCATGTTAATTTCGATCAAATTCGAGAAAACATTGCGAATGGCTACATTGAAACAGTCGAAGTGATTTCCAATTGTTATGAGCTTCAACAAACGATTTCCTTTTACGAGCATCATGCACCAATGTTTAATGATTGGCATCTGCCTCGACATGCAAGTCAACGAGCTGTCCTTACAACGGAGCATATTTTAGCATCGAGCGCGCTCCCTCTTTTCTTTCCAACCGTCACCATTGATGGCTTTCACTATGGCGATGGGAGCATGGGGCTTGTTTCACCATTGCGTGGTGCATTACGATTTAACGTCGATAAAATTCTTATTTTAGGCACGCGACAACACGCGACCATTCCATTAGTTGAAAAGTGGCGACATGCCGACATTGGATTTGCTCATATTCTAGGCAATATGCTTAATGGTCTTTTTCTTGATAATCTCGACCGTGACATTGAAACCGTCAACCACATGAATGATATTGCAAAATTACTATCCATTTGGAAAAAACGTCACTCACCTTGGCGGCCTGTTGAAACACTGCATTTACGACCCAGTACCGATGTTGCTGCCATGGCACAAGACAAATACCGCTCCATGCCAACATTACTGCGTCTATGCTTAAATTTTTTAGGCGCACAACATCACTCAGGGGATTTACTAAGCTTCTTGTTATTCGAAAAAGAATTCACCCAGGAACTGATTAACTTAGGCTATCACGACACCCTTTCGCATGCCTCAAGAATTCAAGCGTTTTTTAATGATTAAGCACTTTTATCAACGATAAAAAACGCCTACACTGACACGCAGCGAGGCGTTAAGAAAGACAATACGTTAGTGATAAACACGTGTTGTTGAATGATGCACGGCTGTCGTGCCTCCTACTGCGCGCGTCGTACCGTGAACAACAGCAGTGGTTCCCGTGGTCACAGCACGTGTTGTGCCATGAACAACAGCAGTGGTTCCTGTGGTCACAGCATGCGTTGTACCATTCACAACCGCAGCAGTACCATGAGCAACACCTGTAACAACCGCGCCGGTTGCATGGACAACACTCGTCACAGGATCAACAACGACAACAGCCATACTTGCTGTACTTAAAACCGCACCAAAAAAAATCGCGGTCATTCGCATGATTTTCATAAACAACTCCTTGTTCAATCAATCGACTTTAACCACAAACAACAAGCATGCTAAGCATGCAAATGAGACAAAAAAGTCTCTTTGATCGATTATAGCACAATTAATTCATGATGCTTTTTATCATGGCGTCCGATAACCCCAATCCGCGTTGCTTTCCTGTTGCGTCGTTGGCGGTGTTTGCTCATCTAAGACGAGGGCACTTGGCGCGTGTGCTGATGGGATAGCAATCGATACCGAAGAACTGACTGTCGACGATGAACTATGATTTGCATCAAAGCTTGTGCGTTTTTCAGGCGAAAAACCACCAAAAAAAGACTCACTCACGCATGATCGTCTTTTACGATCTTGTCTTTCATCAAAGACAGGTATTTCTCCTTGCGTAAATACTTTAAATCCATAATCTGCTGTGTAAACATGCACCGCATAATTGACATTAGGCATGAGTTGACAACGTTCGGGCACCAACTCATGTAATTGTTCTCTTGGAACAATGACTCGGTGCAATTTCGTCTGAGTCTTTGTTAGCCGCTCAAAGCAATCTAATGTCACGTGTTCTGCAAATACTGCATTTAAACCAAGCAATGCAGCAATCGGCCATACCAATGTCTGAGCATCCGGACGAAAATGCCCGCTGCTGTTGGTGATTTTTGTAATACATTGATAATCTTCGGAGAACTCAATGTCACCGGAGGCAATGACATGTTTACGATTCATGTCACTATGCGCAGGAACATGTTCTTTTGGAAAATCGCCTGGGATACGTGCGCCCCGGTCACCAACAATAGCAAACCATATCGAACCATCGTCTTCGACAACATAACGTGCCATGAATTGAAACCGCTGCTCTTCTTCATCTGCATCACAATAAGCTTTGATTTTTTTAATCAACAAAGGAAGTGCTGCATAGGAATAGACCATATAACGAAAATCATCAATGGTTCGCTCACTCTGATAATATTCCGTACGTATTAACCGTGTATTACTTGATTTGTCCTCAAAAAACTCTTTTAATTCATCAAAATTCATCATCATTTTTAACTCAGATCCGTTTAATTACACATCTCGTGCCAGATGTTTCACGATACCAAAAAAATGGTCATGAATTATACGGCACAGCATGAACATAATCTAGCCATTACTTTTCTATTGTCACCACCCAATCACGTCATCTTAAGCGAAGGATTATCTCAGATGGAATAATATCAGTTTTATTTCAGGAGATACTTCGCTGCGCTCAGAATGACGTTTGTTCTTTGAGAGATTACTTTTTATTTAGCGCCTTAATATTGATGCGATAGTGGATGTCGTAGGACGCACGCCATGCCAGATAAAAAACGCTTCCGCAGCCTGCTCAATCAACATGCTTAAACCATCATACGCCACGCATCCCGCATCAATCGCCCAAGTCACAAACGGCGTCACGCCAGACGCATGATAGGTTAAGTCATAACAGAATGGTAAACCACATAACCATTTTCGAGGAAAATCAATACACTCGCCATGTAGACTCGCAGATGTCGCGTTTATAACAACATCAAACACATCAACATGTTGCAACAATGACGCGTCATTGAAAGAAATAACATCAACAGCATCATGGAGCTCTTGTTGTAATGATAACGCTTTGTCATACGTGCGATTCACCAACGTTACATGTGCTTTCGCCTGTAAAAGTGGCGTGACTATCCCGCGCGCAGCTCCCCCCGCACCAATCACTAAAATACGCTTATTTCTTAACGTGATGTACTGCTTTAGACTATTTAAAAGCCCAATACCATCGGTATTATCCGCATGAAGCTGTCCGTCATTCATCCACAACGTATTCGCACACCCAGCTTGACGCGCACGCGCTGAGGCAACATCACACATATCAAACGCACGTATTTTATACGGCTGCGTAATATTTAGCCCACACCCTCCCTGTTTAAAAAACGCACGAACATCGTACTCAAACTTATCATTCTCCACTAGCAAACGCTCGTATAAAAAATGACGACCTGTCTCTTGTGCAAACAAATAGTGAATATCAGGTGAAAGACTA
>JAGVJT010000190.1 GCA_020050955.1 Legionellales bacterium
TCTTCCGATCTAGCGTGCGGCTTTTTTGTGTAAAGCCGATTTAATGACAGCGATGGTCAATGAGTTTCCCGAATTAGAAGGAACCATGGGTTACTATTATGCAAAGCATGCGGGTGAAATCGAGGCTGTTGCTTTGGCATTAAAAGAACAATACATGCCTCGCTTTGCAGCCGATGCACTGCCACCATCACATTTAGGACAAGCATTGTCATTGGCGGATCGATTAGACACATTAGCTGGTGCATTTGCGATTGGGTTAAAACCGACAGGCACAAAAGATCCATTTAAATTGCGTCGGCATGCACTTGCTGTGGTGCGATTGTTGAAAACCATGAAAACAGACAAACCAATCCATCTATCTGTTTTATTGCGCTATGCCTTGGATAACTATCGCTTGAAGCATGTTATTGGTGATGATGTGTTCGCTGATTTAATGAACTTTATTTTAGATAGACTACCCTCGTCATATCAGGGGATGTCTATTGGGCAAGATTTAATTTCAGCGGTACGAGCTTGCCAAGCAGAATGTTTGTTTGATTTTGATCAACGAATTATCGCCTTGGATGTGTTCCGACATCGTCCGGAAGTTACGTCATTAAGTGCGGCGTCAAAGCGTGTTGAACATTTATTGTTACAGCAAACCGACGTATTAGATGTACTTGATGAAACAAACCTTGCGACAGATGAGGAAAAAAATCTTCTTCATCATATCAAGCAAATCGAAGCACATTACGCACGAGCGTTAGAATCGACAGCCATACCGTCTCACAAGGAATACACTGAATTTTTAACAGCATTAGCAGGATTGCGTGAAGTTGTGGATTTATTTTTCGAGCATGTGATGGTGATGGTGGATGATCTTGTGTTGAGGCGTAATCGGTTAGCGATTTTGCAAAAACTGCATTATTTATTTCAAAAAGTTGCAAAAATTTCCATAATGAAATGATCGTGTTCAAGTCTCTCAATTATTTTGTCAAGAAATCGTAAAAGATCTTTTTTGCGACGATCTTTTTTCTAGGTACGACATAAAATGTATCTACTGGAGAATGGATTTTGAGAAAAAAAAAGAACAAAAGAGGGACTTATTATGAACGAAATGACTGGATTATTACCACATGTGAAACTTCATTTTAATGTTGAGCATCCAACACTTGAAGAGTGTTATGTGTACGGCTATGAATGCGCATTAGCTGATATTACGGAAGAAGAGAACCCATATCAAGTCAATTCGAAAGAACATGAACAATGGTTGGAAGGATGGTGGTCAGGTTTTTATAAAGAAGAGCCATTGTTTACTTGGGATGATGATGTTGCAAATGCTGACGAAGCAGGCATAGACGCCGATAATGATGGACATTTTCATGAAATACGCGATAGTTACCTGACAAAGGTGCTCGAAATTGCAGGAGTGATTGCCGTATCAGCAATTTTAGGTTATCAAGTTATTGACTTGGTGGCATGATGATTGATACTTATTCTTTGCTGGATTGTTTCGCTACGCTTGCAACAGCGGCTCTACTGAAAAAATTGTCGCTGCAAGTGTAGCGAAGCAAGCCAGTGATCTCTACAACGCTCATACTTTGATCAATGAATCTTCTAACCTTGTTGTGCGCCCGAATCTTGATTGGTTTCTTTAATTAACCCTAGCTTTAAAATCATGCTGCGCATGCGTGCTAATTCAGAAGGGTTGAATTCTTTGTAAAGCGTTGTACCTAAGTTACAACTGACCGTGACGTGCTCACCAATCCCTTGTAACAAATTTACACCCGTTAAATGTAATATCTTGATGGAGTCTTGAATTTCTGACGCCCAATTATGGCAATAATCGATGTCACTAAATACAGGTAAAAAAGCGTGATCGTCTGTCATAAAATATAAAACTTCCGGGTTATCATCAGCGGATGCTTTATCGATAGGGACAATAAAATTTGCTTTGATAAACTCTAAATAAGCTTTATTGGCCTCTTCTGTTTGGCCTTGTGTTTCGATGGCTTTTTGAAGTGCTTGTTCGAATTGATTCATGTTTGTGTTGTTATGAGTAATTTAGGTTGCATTATAATCGATTCATCATCGATGATGCACGGATCTTTTTGCAGCTGTTTTTTTTCTAATAAGACCGAAGATGATAGCAATTGTCTTGCATTATGAAGATAAATCGGTCAATCTATAGCCCCAGAAACTCAAGCTGAGATATCGCTGTATGAAACCACATCACAAACACCTTGATGCAAAAAAACAACTTGGATTTGCATGGCTGATATGGGGACTTGCTGCAACATTTTACTTTTCTGATTACATGGCGCGCGTTGCACCAACGGTTATGCATCGTGTGTTGCAAATGGATTTTGGAATAAATGAAGCTCAATTTGGTGTGTTAACTGCATCATTTTACATCCCCTACATTGTCATGCAAATTCCCGTGGGCTTAACCGTGGATCGACGAAGTATCCGTTGGATTTTAACGATTATGTCGTTGATAACCGCATTAGGATGTTTTGTATTTGGATTAGCCAATAACCTTATGATTGCATCGGTTGGACGGATGTTAATTGGTTTTAGTGCGGCTTTTGCGTTTATTTCCGCTTTACGTTTGGCGACGTCATGGTTTCCTCCTGCGATGCTTGGGTTATTAGCAGGGCTTACTCAAGCGTTAGGTATGCTAGGCGGGGCTGCGGGACAAGCACCAGTATCGTTTTTAGTGGGGGCTGTTGGTTGGCGCCATAGCATGCTTATTATTGCGTTTATATTTATCGTGTTGGCAGCGTTACTGTATCAATATGTGCAAGATAACCCAGCCACAAAAGTGGTTGATGTTAAAGCAGAAAAACGATTAAGCATTTTTGCAAGTTTACGAGTCATTCTTTCATGTCGACAAACATGGGTTAATGCGCTCTATGCGGGCTTTTTGTATGCGCCTTCGGCGGTTCTTGGTGAGGCAATTGGTCCTGCTTACCTTCAATATGGTCGCGGATTACCAGTGCATGCAGCAGCATTTGCAACGGGGTTGATTTTCATTGGTTGGGTTTTTGGTGGTCCTCTTTCTGGGTGGTTATCTGATCGTATCGGGCGGCGCAAGCCCATGATGATTGCATCTGCCATTTGTGGCTTAGTATGTATGATGCTTTTGATTTATTGCCCCAATTTAAGTACGACGACGGTTTATGTCTTATTATTTTTATTTGGCTTTACTAACACAGGGGTTGCGATTGCTTATGCTGTGTCGACAGAGCTCCATGAACGCAGGGTTGTGGGGACTGCAATTGCGTTTACAAACATGGCTTCGATTTTCGTTGGTGCAACATTACAACCACTCGTTGGACGATTAGTTGATTATGTTGCTGGTCCTCGTGGTTATCATGTTGAATCTTTGTTATTGTCTGATTTTAGATTTGGTTTACGATTGTTGCCTTTATGTTCATTGGTCGCACTTTTATTAGCATTTATTGCAAAGGAAACATATTGTCGGCCACTTAAAAAATAACTCTGCGAGTTTGCTTCCCATGGCGAAATTCTCGTGCTTTAATAAGTGTTCTGCTTGGAAATGCAGGATACTTTTCTCACTGCAGTGAAGATTAATACGGAGAAATCGATGAAGAAAATAATGGGGTCGGTGGTGACGCTGGCCGCTTTAGTTTTAGGTGGTTATTATGGAACAGGCCTTGTCACTGAGCGTACGCTTAAAAAAAATCTGGCAATGCTTGATCAATCAAGTGGTGTATCTGTTGAAGTGGCAAGTTACAACCGTGGATTGTTTGCATCAAAAGTAATGCTTACATGGCAAATGCAAACGCCAGAGCGCATTATTAAAAATCAGACGGGTGGTTCCGTGGTTATCCCTGTCAAAACATACACGTTTGATATGCCTATTACGGTTTATCATGGTCCTGTTATGTATGCATCACATCGAGTTCATTTTGGATTGGGTTATGCTAATAGCCAAGTCGTTTTGCCTAAAGCATATATGTCACAATTTAAAGAGCACTTTACTACAGAATCAACGCTGCCTACGCTTGATTTAACGCTGCTTGTGAACTACGCGAATAAAACTTATTTGCATGTTGATGTTCCTGCGTTTCGCTTGATTTCAAAAGATGATCAGAGTCAATTCGAATGGTTAGGCATGAATAGTGATCATGTGTTTTCATCTACGATGGATGAAACAAATGGTCATATGACGGTCAATGGTCTTCGAATGACAAAAAATGCTTATGTAGCTGTGTTAGAGCAAGTTGGCTCCACTTATGATTTGCATCGTGCCGCTTCAGGGCTTTACCTAGGTGATGTGAATGTTAATGTGCCATCATTTGTCGTGTCACAAGATGGTAAAGCGCATTTTGAAGTGAAAACGTTCCAAGCTTCATCAAGCAGTGATGCTGATGCAGGATTGTTTGGCTCAGCGTTTCACGCATCGTTTGGCAAAATGCTAATGAACGATAAGACTTATGGTCCAGGTCAAGTGAGTTTTTCAATCAAAAATCTAGATGCGGTAACACTTGCCGACATTAATAACCGAGTTGGTCAAATGCAACAAGGCAACGATGCAGAACGTCAACAAGCGTTATTAACCTTGTTACCTGAATTGCCTAAGCTTTTTAGTAAGGGTGCGACGATTGATTTATCTGAGCTACATGTTGTTGGGCCAGACGGTGCTGTCGATGGGTCATTGCATTTAATGTTACCTAAAGAAGAAACGGGTAATCCATTTCAAATGATTCAGAAGATTGAAGGACAAGGCAAAGTGCAATTGCCAGCTGTGTTATTAAAGACATTGTTGACGCATTCTGCAAAGAAAAAATTATCACTACAGTCTGCGACAGCTGTTGCGACGCAAGATAAATCCATGGAGACAAAGCCTGTTGCATCTGATGCGCCTTCCGCATTGGTAACGACGACACCTTTATCTACAACTGCGCCTCAGGGAGATGCGTCAAATCAAGCACCAGCAACGGCGTTACCAATGCCGCCAGTGAGTGCACTTGATCAGCAAGCAGCAGATCAAGCAGATAAGCAAATCGCAAATTTAATTCATTCTGGTGCGTTAGTTGCCAAAGGATCAGATTATGTGATTGATATTAAGCTAGCTGCCGGCCAGTTTTCCGTCAATGGTAAACCACTGAACGCAGGTATGCTTCAATTTTGATTTAAATTGAATGATGTTGAAAACAAGGGAGCATGCTCCCTTGTTTTATCAATCAATTTTTTCAAAGATACCTTATAACGTGTTAATATAGCTATTTATATTTTGAAAGAAGGAGTTAATGTCATGATAACTAATCAAGTTGATGCTGGAGAAAAAACAGCTTCGCTAGCAGCGAGTGTTACACAAGCGGTGCAAAAATATTTTTCTGAATTAAAAGGTGCTGAGCCTGTTGATTTGTATCAATTTGTTCTTGAAGAAATTGAAACACCATTATTCCGTGCAGTGATGGAACATTGTAAATACAACCAATCACGTGCAGCAGTGATGCTTGGTATCAGCCGTGGTACATTAAGAACAAAATTACGCCAGTATTTTGATGATAAATATGTTGGATCACGTGATTAATAACGTGAAGTGACAATCGACTCCCGGCGTCTTATATTCTTAAGACGCTGTTCAAGATAGAAATATCGCCTTGTATTCAATTTTTGATAATTCTCAACGCGTGATTTTGATGAATCGCCTTATTATTTTATTTAGATCCCGTCATTGTGAGAAGTGCCGTGACGAAGCAACCCAGAGCGGTACGAGGCAGCAAAGATTGTATTTCTGAGTTGCTTAAAGAATAGTAAACTTTGTAGAGATCAAGAATTTTGAACGCACGCCACACTCAGTAAATCCTAAAAGCAGCTATGCTGCTTTTAGGATGACGTTATTCTGCTCCCAGGGAATGCATAATTAATCTAAAAACATCGAGCTAACAGATTGCTCGACGTTCACACGCTTAATCGCTTGTGCAAGCATACTTGCTAAGCTTACAACACGTATTTTAGAACATTGACGCGCTCTTTCTGAAAGTGGGATAGTGTCTGTGATGACAATTTCATCTAAAGATGAACGCTCAATATTATCAATGGCAGGACCAGAAAGAACGGGGTGTGTGATGTAGGCTCGAACACTTTTCGCGCCTGATTTTTTCAATTCTTTAGCAGCGGAACAAAGTGTGCCTGCAGTATCGACGATGTCATCAATGATAATGCAATCTCTTCCTGATGGTTCACCAATGATATGCATGACTTCTGATTTATTAGGGCCGCTTCGACGTTTATCAATGATGGATAGTTCTGAGTCATTAAGAAGCTTCGCCATGGCGCGTGCACGTACAACGCCACCAACATCAGGCGAAACGACCATGATATTGCTAAGATTTTGTTGCTTAATGTCATCAAATAAAATAGGTGTAGAGTAAACATTATCAACTGGCATATAAAAAAAGCCTTGAATTTGATCAGCATGAAGATCAACGGTGAGTACGCGACAGATACCAACACTTGCCATCATGTCTGCCACAATTTTCGCGGTGATAGGAACACGCGCTGAGCGAACGCGTCTGTCTTGTCTTGCATAACCGAAGTAAGGAATAACTGCCGTGATACGACCAGCAGAAGAGCGTCTTAGCGCGTCTGCCATGGTCAATAGTTCCATGAGATTATTGTTGGTTGGGGCACATGTTGATTGAACGATGAA
>JAGVJT010000152.1 GCA_020050955.1 Legionellales bacterium
CTTAAACTCACCAGAAACAACACTGTTTCAAAAAAATCGTGAATTGTATGGCTTGTATCAAACATTACAGCAAGAGGCGCATCCTGGATGTATCCTCGTTGTTGAAGGCTACATTGACGTGATAGCACTTGCAAAAGCCGGCATACATTACGCCGTTGCAGCATTAGGAACTGCCACCAGCACTTACCATATTCAATTACTTGCTAAACACACCCCACGGATTATTTTCTGCTTTGATGGTGACGCCGCTGGACGCCAAGCAGCTTGGCGTGCGTTGGAAAACACACTTACCTCATTGAACACAACACTAGAAGCAATGTTTATTTTTTTGCCCCAAGAACATGATCCTGATAGTTTCATTCGCCAAGAGGGGAAAGCAGTATTCCTAGAAAAACTAAAAACGGCGGTACCACTGCATCAGTTTTTTTTCGAGACCCTTGAACAAAACATCACCATTTCAAGCATTGCAGGTAAAAATCAACTGCTGCATCTCACAAAACCTTATCTTCAAAAAATACCAGAAAGCCCCTACAAACAATTACTATTAAATGAGCTCAGTCGTCGCACACACATCGAGCTCCATCGCATTCAACAGCTTATTGAAGACCAAGTACCTTTCGCCGTGCCATCAACATCCGTCATTAAAAAAACGCCTGTTCGTCTTGCAACCGCGCTAATTTTACAATATCCAGACATCTATGCATCTTTAATGACTCAATTTCCTCCATCACTTATTCAATCAGAACCCCATGGAATCCTTCAAAAGCTCATGCAGCAAATAGTGTCTCAACCTTCGATTACCACGGCATCTTTGGTCGAATTATTTCGAGACGCGCCATGGTTTGATGCATTAACAAAATTAGCAACATGGGATCATCAAATTTCACCCGATGCACTAAAAAAAGAATTAACAGATAACCTGCATTTTTTGGCACGTAAAAATGACGAAGACGAAATACAAACGCTTCTTCAACAAGCGCGCCAACAAAGCTTAAGCGAATCTCAACGATTAAAGTTACAAATCATGCTGCAAAAACGCCATCGTCATGCATCAGACTAGTTTCTTTTCAAACCAACCCCCCGTTATTTTATGTAAATGACAGTTATTTTCACTATTTTTTACCCTGATATTATCACCTTACAAAGAACATTTTCACAAACACGTAAAACGTGCTGGTATGTTTAAGAAAGCCAGTTTATAATTGAATCATTTATCTTGCACGATGCGTGCTTTATTTTATTAAGCCCTTATGTCCACAAACGATCAAGAACAACGCTCCCAGATTACGAAAGTTATTAGTTTAGGCAAAGACCAAAACTACTTAACGTACACACAGATAAATGATCTGCTTCCAAATATTGTTGATACAGAACACTTCGACGTTATCATCACCATGCTTGAAGGCATGAACATTAAAGTTTTTGAAATGCCGCCAAGCTATGATGAACTAGCGTTACTTGGTAACACAGAGGAAGCACCCGATGACGTTGAAGAAGCAGCAGATGTCGTGCTTTCTGTCGACAAAGAATCGGGGCGAACAACCGACCCTGTTCGTATGTACATGCGCGAAATGGGCACCGTCGAACTACTGACGCGTGAAGGCGAGATTCGAATTGCAAAACGCATCGAAGAAGGCATTTATCAAGTATTAAAATCACTCGCAAGCTACCCAGAAGCTATCGGTCTTGTCTTGAGTGATTACGATCGTGTATTGGCAGAAGAGACACGATTAAGCGAAATCATTAGCGGATTTTCGGACGCTGAAGAAGCGCCACCATCAAGCATCGGCTCGATGCTTGATGAATCACAGCAAGACAACATGGATGTCGAACTTGCATTATCTGATGAAAGTGATGATGGCGAAGAAGGCGGCGGTATCGCAGAAGTAGATGAAGGCCCAAGCATCGAACAAGCACAGGTTTATTTTGATGATCTTCGTGAATGTTACAACAACGTCATGCAAGAAATGAACAAAGGCGATCGCGCCTCTAAAAAAGCACTCGAATTACTTGAAGTCATGTCAGAGTCCTTTTTAAAATTAAAACTTACATCCCGGCAAGTCGACAGACTAACGCGTTATTTCCGTGATTTACGTAACGATATTCGTGATTTTGAACGCCAATTGATGCGATTATGCATTGAGCGCGCACAAATTCCCCGTAAATTATTCATTGATACGTTCCCAGGACAAGAAACTGACTTGCAATGGTTACCGTCACTGATTAAGAAAAACGCCAAAAAGCTCAACCTAGAACGCATTCAAGAGGTTGAGCAAGACATCATTCAACTTCAAATTAAATTGCAATTTTTTGAAAAAACGCACAAATTATGCATCGCAGAAATTAAAGACATTAATCGCAAAATGTCTATCGGCGAAGCAAAGGCACGCCGTGCGAAAAAAGAAATGGTTGAAGCCAACCTTCGATTAGTGATTTCCATTGCAAAAAAATACACAAACCGTGGCTTGCAATTTCTTGATTTAATTCAAGAAGGTAACATCGGTTTAATGAAAGCCGTCGATAAATTTGAGTATCGCCGGGGCTATAAATTTTCAACGTATGCAACATGGTGGATCCGTCAAGCCATTACGCGCTCAATCGCCGATCAAGCACGTACAATCCGTATTCCTGTTCATATGATCGAGACCATTAACAAACTCAATCGTATCTCTCGTCAAATCCTGCAAGAAACAGGCCGCGAAGCAACACCGGAAGAGTTAGCCGAGAAAATGGAGCTAAGCGAAGATAAGATTCGTAAAGTCTTAAAAATAGCGAAAGAACCCATCTCGATGGAAACACCTGTCGGTGATGATGATGACTCACATTTAGGTGACTTTATTCAAGACGATAATATGGACTCACCCATTGATTGTGCGACATCAGAAGGTCTACGTGAAGCAACATTGGAGATTCTCGAAACATTAACACCAAGAGAAGCCAAAGTCTTACGCATGCGTTTCGGTATTGAAATGAATACCGACCACACACTAGAGGAGGTTGGTAAACAGTTTGATGTCACACGTGA
>JAGVJT010000044.1 GCA_020050955.1 Legionellales bacterium
ACGCAGCGCCTCATCAAGCATTGATCCGTGTTATCATCTCGAATCGAAAAAACCATAGGCTCATGCTCATAAAGCCATTGGCACATGTCTATCGAAATTGACCGAACACCATAATGACCAATGGTTCGATTAAAATGATCTTTTTGTCGCAACAAAATAGGATAATTATTTCGAACCCATTCGATGGCTTGAACTTTACCAGACATGGCAGCATAAAGCCCAAGACCTGCTCCGCGCCATTTATCAACCTTATGAATCAATCCTTCATAAAATTGAGTCTCACCTGATAAAGCTTGCAATTGCCACGCTTCTTTCACATCACACAGCGATGACGCATAACCAAGTGTCCCTGTTGGTGTTTTCAAAAGATGATAAATTGACTCGCACGATTCTTCTGTAATTTCAGAATTTATTATCAATTGCCGATCGATTCTACATTCACTAACAAGTAAATTAAAATAACGCATCCTACAACTCTCCTAAAAGCTATCTTTTAATTTGTATACGAAAATTTTCATTATTGGTGCTAAGTATGCTCTCAAAGACACCGGTGTCTTCATCATCACTCAACGATGATTCGGTCATCGTTGTGATATAGACGGCTCCTGTATGACACTTTTGTACAGGAGCACAGATCTCACGTGCTTGATGCTCATCATCACGAAGTCTTGAAGTAGACATGATGGTCATAAAAACATGATCAATATCATGATTATTTTTATAAAAAAAATACGTGTTTTGAGGAACGTAATCTTTCTTTAATACTAAATCGGTATGCATGGCAACATCAGGGTTCAATTGTTGAATGTTGTTTAAAATGCGCCGCGCATCTTTCTCACCTTTTTTCCAGTGAATCCACGCAACAATGTTAGAAGGATACACATAAATGCTTTGATAGGAATGCACATGAAGTCGATAGCGTATCATACGAAAAGTTTCTTCATCTTCCCAGTGTTGAGGAATAATCGTCGCACAAGATATAAAACGTCTTATTCTGTTAAACGTATACCTATCGCATAAATTTTTTAAATAATTTATACCTTCTTGACGACTATTTTCATCAATATCCAACAACATGAATTGCTCTTCAACAATACGTTGATCAGATGCATCTCTCATCATGTGTTGTAAACAACGCCAAAAATAAATCACATTTGAGCTATTGTCTATTAAAAAAATTTTAACAGCATGCGCTCCCAACTGACAGGCAAGCTCAAGCGTTCTCAATCCAGATGTGCCAATCAGCGCAATTCGTTCGTGAGACGCATGCTGTCTTGAAAATGAACTAAGCGGATCATTTCCTACGACATTTACACTAAAATCAGTATAATCTGTTAAAGCTAAATGCGGGAAACGGTAACGACTAAAAAAACCTCGTGTCGCAGCTTGAATCTTGGTAACCGCACTTATTTTATCTTGCTCAAATGACATAACAACCATTAATACAACAAAAAGATCTATTTTAAATCAACAAGAACAATTAATCTAGCTATAAAATCATACACTACGTCTTAATGATTGCATTCATCATAAAACTCGAAGACTATCAATTCTCTGCACGTAAAAAGTGTATCATCACACATGAACAAAAATATGATCTTAATCATTGTCGCTTTGGCCATGTTTATGGAATCTGTCGACACAACGGTGCTGAACACCTCAATTCCCGTCATGGCAGCCCATTTTCATGTTAACCCCATTAATCTTAAACTTGCACTCATTAGCTATTTGCTCAGTTTAGCCGTGTTTATCCCCATCAGTGGTTGGATTGGCGATCGTTTTGGCATTAAAAAAGTGTTCATAATAGCCGTCACTATTTTTACATTAAGCTCTCTTGCATGCGGCATGACACAAGACTTAACACAACTTGTCATCACACGAATGTTACAAGGTCTAGGTGGATCATTGACACTTCCTATCGGACGCCTCATTGTCATTCGAACATACGAGCGCCACGAACTTATTGCTAAAATGAGTGTGGTTGTGATGGTGGCATCACTTGGCATGATGCTTGGCCCTTTATTAGGCGGCATCATTAGTTATCACATGTCGTGGCGCTGGATATTTTGGATCAATATTCCTATTGGTGCCTGCATTCTTTTATTGGCTCACCGATGTTTGCCTACTCTGCCAACAAAAACATCTCACCCATTAGACAAGCTTGGCTTTGTTCTTTTTGGCAGTAGTCTTGCCATCTTAACACTGGGTTTATCACTCTTAAGTGAATCACACATAAGCTTTATGTATCCTATTATGATGATTATTACGTCCATCGTGCTTTTCTTGCTTTATGCGTATCATTCACGCGCAAAAGAACACCCTATCATCAACACAAATCTCTTTAAAATTCGAACATTCCGTATTTCCTTGATTGGAAATTTAATCGCAAGAATTGGATTTGGCGGTATTCCTTTTTTATTACCGTTGTTATTACAAGTAAGTTTGCATCTTTCATCTGAACAATCAGGGTTTCTTTTAGCACCCGTTGCAATAGGCGTTTTGGTTGTTAAACCCATGTCACTTTTTATGTTAAGACGACTTGGTTATAAAAAATTACTCTTTATCAACACATTATGTATCGGAGTCTCGCTGTGCTCATTCATGCTTATTCGAGCTCATAGTTCATTTTATGAGATGAGTCTTTTTACTTTCTTTTATGGTTTTTTCATTGCACTTCAATACACAGCCATGAATTCACTAGCTTATGCTGATATTGCGCCTGAAAACATAAGTGACGCGACCAGCATCATGAGCACCATTCAGCAACTTGCACAAAGCTTCGGTGTTGCGATTGCCGCCATCATCATCATGGTATTATCCCCAACATTTTCCATCGACACCTCACTTACACTAGCACTTTTCAGACAAACATTCGCTGTACTTTGTGGCATCACGCTTTTATCAATCATCATTTTTATGCAATTAGAACCAAAAGATGGCCAAGCGTTAATTCATGTCGATGCCTAAGATTTAAGGAAAACCATTGTCTACACGCGCACATACATTTTTAACATTATGGCTCTTAAGCCTCATCATTGGTGCAAGCGCTGGTGTCATCGGCATCGGCGTGGTGTCATTATTGCATACCATCCAACATGGTGCTTATGCTTATCATGCAACACTTCATAACATGAGTTTTTTAGAAGGTGTTTCTCATTCATCCTCTATCCGGCGTGTACTTGTTTTAATGGTCTGTGGTTTGATTGCAGGATTCGGTTGGTGGCTGCTTCAACGCTATGCCAAACCATTGGTAAGCATTTCACAAACGCTAAAAACCAATCAAAAAATGCCTTATTTGACAACTATCGTGCATGCATTATTGCAAATCATCACCATTGCTTTGGGTTCCCCTCTTGGCCGAGAAGTCGCGCCTCGTGAGTTAAGTGCCATTTTTGCCACATGGTTGGCAACAACACTTAAATTAACTATTCATGATGCTCGAATATTACTTGCATGTGCCGCAGGAGCAGGCTTAGCTGGCGTCTATAATGTGCCGATTGCAGGTGCAGTCTTCACATTAGAAGTTTTGTTGCATACACGTCAATTACGTATTGTTGTACTAGCACTATCGTCATCGTTCATTGCCGTTGCCATTTCATGGATAGGGCTTAGTAACGCCGTGCTTTATCCATGCCCATCACTTACGATAAATGCATGGTTATTTCTCTTTGCCATCGTTTGTGGCCCAATTTTTGGCCTCACAGGAACATGGTTCAAACACCTCATGGCACATGCTCATCGCTTCACACCTAAAACCTGGAAGCGTGTTGTATTATGTTTTATTAACTTCACAAGTATTGGCTTACTCGCCATTACATTTCCTGCACTCTTAGGCAACGGTAAAAGCTTAATTTATACCCAGCTATACCATACACCCAACTTATCACTTAGCTTGAGTTTATTTATTTAAAAAATCATC
>JAGVJT010000117.1 GCA_020050955.1 Legionellales bacterium
CATAATCGACAATCACAGATGGGTTAGTCGTCACAATTTCCATGCGTCCTGGTGATGGATTTAACAATCGCATCGTATCGATTACCATTTGAGGCTCGTAACCTGTAGCAAGTAAACTACTCACTACCGCCAAACTATTGTATAAATTAAATCGCCCAATAGTTTTCACTTGAACATGAAACGAACCCCAAGGTGACATCACATCAAATACACTGCCTGTCATGTTCATTTGAATATTTAACGCATGAACATCGCTCGTTGATTTAAGTCCGTACGTCAGTGTTTTGCACGTCGACGGAACATGCGATTTCATAAGTGGTGCATAAGTATCATCATCATTAATAATTGCCCATTGCAATGTTGGCATCGCAAAAAGCATGGCTTTGGCATTCGCATAAGCTTGCATGGTTTCATGATAATCAAGATGCTCATGACTTAAGTTGGTATAAATCGCTTGCGTAAAATCGACCCCTACCACACGCCCTTGACACAACGCATGCGACGATACTTCCATGCACATCGCTTTAATACCTTGATGATTAGCATCGTGAAAAAATTGTTGTAAGGTGAGTGGGTCTGGCGTAGTGTTATTAGACACAGTTAGCGCACGAACACGCCCTTGCCCCAATGTGCCAACATATGCTGACGGCTGACCTAACAAATCATGTGCTTGTGCTAATTGATACGCAATGGTGGTTTTTCCATTGGTTCCCGTGACACCTGTGACGCTAAATGCACGTGTTGGATAAGCATAAAACCGACTTGCAATTAAGCCACGCAAGTTCGCCAAATTCGAAAAAGGCAAACATGGAATCGTATCAACAAGACCAGCATGTTTGGGATAATTTGCAGGTTCGTATAAAATCGCTGCGGCATTTGCCTTCACAGCATCAGATAAAAATAAGCGTCCATCACTGCTATGCCCAGGATGAGCTAGAAATAAGTCGCCCGCTTTGATTTGTCGACTATCAGATGATAACCCCATAACATCACAATCAACAGAACATGTTAACCAAGGCTTCATTAACTCGCTTAATTTCATCATCGTGTCATCCAACAGGTTGATCTGGTTGCACATCAAGAATTCGTAAGGATGCCCCCATTACTTTTGAAAAAAGAGGAGCCGCCACAAGATTCGCATAATACGTTGATAAGCTTGGCTCATTAATCACCACAGCAACCACCAACCGTGGCTTAGAAACCGGAGCAATGCCTACAAAACTTGCAATGTAACGCCGCTCACTATACCCTTTTTTTCCTGCAATCCGTGCGGTTCCTGTTTTGCCAGCAACACGATAGCCAGGTACTTTAGCAGAAACGCCTGTCCCTTCATTCACAACAAATTCGAGCATATCTAATACTTGACTCGCAATAAGAGGAGCCAACACCTGGGTGCCTTGATCATGTGAAGGATAATGCAACAAATGAATTGGAAAAAGTTGTCCTTCGTGCGCAAAAATAGAATACATCTTCGCTAATTGTAGCGTTGTCACTGACAATCCATAACCAAAGCTTAATGTTGCTAACACGAACGGATTAGCATCGGTCACTTTAACAATTGAACCATCGCTTTCCCCAGGGTACCCACTCTCTGTACGCACGCCAACACCACAGCGCGTGAATAATCCAATAAGTTGCTCTGGTGGACTGCTTAACACCATCTTACTCACACCAACGTTACTTGAGTGCTGCAACACCCCTCGCACATCTAAAACGCCATAATTGTGAATATCACGAATGGTACGCCCATGCACAACCATCCAGCTTGGGTTAGTGTCAATAATGGTATCTGGTTTAAATAAACCACTTTCTAATCCACTTGCGATACTAAAAGGCTTCATCACCGAACCTGGTTCAAACGTGTCAGTAATGGCTTTATTACGATAGCTATCAAGCGTGTAACGACCACGAATGTTAGGATTAAATGACGGCAAGTTCGCAATCGCAAGGACTTCATTATTTTGTGTGTCTAACACCACCACAGAACCAGATTTAGCACCAAATTTGGTTAACGTCTCTTGGAGTGCATGATATGCAAAAAATTGAATGCGTCGGTCGATGCTTAACTGTAAATCTTTGCCTGGTCGCGATTCTTGAATGACACCTAAATCATCAATCACGCGCCCTGTTCTATCTTTTAAAACACGCCGTTTTCCAGGGACACCAACTAACCATTCTTGGTAAGCTAATTCAAGTCCTTCGATGCCATTATCATCAATGTTTGTAAACCCTAAAAGCTGAGCCATACTGTCTGCATCAGGGTAATAACGTTTAAATTCTTGTTGAAAATTAAGTCCAGGAATATCTAATGCTTCGATTTTTTGCGCCACGGACGGCGGTAATTGGCGTTTTAAATAAATAAACCCACGTTTACTCACAGCTTTCAAATGCAGGGACAATTGTTTAGATGATAAATTAAGAAGCGTTGCTAATTGACGAAGCTGCTTCGCGTTAGGTCGAAATAGTTTGGGGTTAACCCATACCGATTGAACAGGCGTGCTGATAGCTACCGGAGCCGCATTGCGATCTAAAATCATGCCGCGAAACGCCGGAATATCAACCACACGCAAACTACGTGCGTTGCCCTGTCCCTGTAAAAATGGTCTGTCCAAAATCGTCAAAACGATCATACGCCACAATAATGCGGCGAATATCATGAAAAAAAACAAGCAAACTACTAAAAATCGTGAACGATGATTGTTTTTTTTCATTGTGCACGTAAAACAAACGCTTGTTTATTCGCAGGCAAAACCATGTGTAATTGTGTTGTAGCTAATTGCTCAACACGTGCAGGTGTTGCAAGACTTGCTTGCTCAAGCAACAATTGCCCCCATTGCAATTGCAATTGATGCGCTTTTTGTTCTGCAAGCTGCAACCGACTGCATGTCACACGATGTAAATTTGTCGTGTACACCACAGCCAATGCACTTAATAGCATGAATATTAGTAACAATGTCTGCCAATACACTTGCCTTGAAACGTGCACCTTACCTAATTGTCCTTGAAAAACACTGCTTTGATTAATCATCCTTGCTGCAGCATTCATGATATTTTCTCCCCTATTCTTAATACGGCACTTCGAGCACGATTGTTGACTTTCATTTCAGCATCAGAAGGCTTAACCGCTTTCCCTACTCGTTTAAATTCCCGTTTAAGATCAATACTTCGAACAGGAACGCCCGCCGGGATTGGTTCACCCTCTTCTTTTGTTTTCATAAACTGTTTAACAATGCGGTCTTCAAGCGAATGAAAACTAATCACTGCTAACCGTCCACCCGGTGCTAAAACACCCACACCATGAGTTAAACCTGTTGTTAAATCCGCTAACTCAGTATTCACATGAATCCGAATCGCTTGAAACACACGTGTTGCTGGATGTTTATGCTTTTCCCATTTTGGGTTCGCACGCTTTACAATCTCAGCCAACATCGCCGTTGTTTCAATGGGAGCTGCAAGTCGCGCCTCTTCGATGGCACGTGCAATGCGTAGTGCAAAACGCTCTTCACCATAATCTCGAAATACTGTGACCATCTCACTGACTGACGCTTGATTGACAAAAAGTGCCGCGTTAAATGCTTGCTCATGATTCATGCGCATGTCTAATGGACCTTGTTGCATAAAGCTAAATCCACGCTCTGGATTATCTAATTGCGGTGAAGAAACACCTAAATCCAACAAAATCCCGTTAATTTTGCCATTAATGCCAAGCGAATCAGCAATCGAATAGATAGATGCAAACGAATCATGCACAATGTTAAAACGTTTATCTTGACCGAAATGCTCATTTGCATAAGCAATCGCATCAACATCTTTATCAATGGCGATAAGACGCCCTGTCTCGTTTAAACAGGCTAAAATGGCACGACTGTGACCGCCTCGACCAAAAGTGCCATCGACATAAATACCATGAGGCACAATTGCCAAACCTTCGATGGCTTCTTGTAACAGAACCGATTGATGTCCGGTTGCCATTTTTTGCCTCTATAAGAAAAATGTTTTCATTTCATCAGGCAAACTAGTTTCACCTGCGGATTCTTCATCCAGCCAAGCTTGACGTCTTGTTTGCCAAGATGTCTCATCCCATATCTCAAATTTATTGCCTTGACCAATCATCACAACGTGCTTATCTAACTTTGCATAATCTCGTAATAACGGCGGCAATAAGATACGGCTACTGCTATCAACCATCACATCGGTTGCATGCCCAATTAAAAGTCGTTGAATACGCCGTGCAGCGGCATTAAAACTGGGTAGTTTTTGTAAATTTTCTTCAATCACTTGCCAATAGGCGACAGGATATAACAACAAACAGGCTTCTTCGGTATCAATCGTCACCACAACATGCTCGCCTAGCGCATCCCGACAGCGCGCAGGCACTGCAAGCCGACCTTTTCCGTCGATGGTGATCGCATTGATTCCACGAAACATGCTACCCTCTCACGGGAACTTATCCCACAATGTTCCACTTTTTTGTTATTTTAACCCACTTTTTAACACTATAGGAACACATACTCACTGTCGTCAAGTAAAAATATGTCTTTTAGTTAAAAAAACATTCAGATGTCGTGAAAAATACTAAGCTTTGTTGAAAGTTAAGATAACGACTACAAAAAAGAGCAACAATCACGATGTCGAACACGACTCCGTGAGCTTCCTCACAGGGCATGAGTCATGATGATGAATTTAAGAGTTATTTACTGCGTTTTAAAAGACGTTTAATTATTTTGCGATTTGTAACTACACAGGTACGTCATCCTTGACATAACGAAGAATTTCAGATTGCACAAGCACGATGCTATATCAGAAGATTTTTCACCGCGCTCAGAGTGACGCTTTTTCGAAGAGATTACTCACAGACTATGTCGTTTTCGCACGCCACGTGCTGCCTTCAGCACCATCCTCAATTTCAATGCCTTGAGCTAAAAGCTCTGCTCTAATTTCATCAGCTCGTGTAAAGTTCCGCAGAGATTTAGCTTGCCAACGCTCTTGAACTAAGCGCTCAATATCCTGCGTATTTTCTTGAGAAACACCTGCTTTTAAAAAAACATCGGGTGATATTTGGAGTAACCCAAGTATCCCTGCAAGATGCTTTAACGTCACAGCTAATGCACTTGAGCCTGTCTTATTAATAGCGTGGCTTAAATCAAACAACACAGAGAGTGCGACAGGTGTGTTCACATCATCATTCATCGCATCATAAAATAAACTCACCCATGACGCATCAATCTCACCTAACATCTCAATATCACGAATGGATTGGTAGAGTCGTGTGAGTGCTTTTAATGCTAAAACAATATTATCTTCAGAATAATTTAATGGACTGCGATAATGACTGCTTAGTAAGAAATAACGAATGACTTC
>JAGVJT010000064.1 GCA_020050955.1 Legionellales bacterium
AATGGATGAGTGTGTGGATTATCTTGAACAATTATTGACGCTTCATCCACGTTCAGGCGTGATTTTTGTGATTGGCGATTATTTGCGCCAAGAAAAAAGTGAAGATTTAGCGATTGATTTTGTGTCGTCAGCTTTAAGTCGACACCCCTCGATACGTGGGTTAAATCGTTTAATTTACTGGCATTTAGAGTCTGCACATGGAAGAGTGCGTGATAAATTACAAATGTTATACGACATTACGCGAAAGTTTTTAGAGAACAAACCTGTTTATCGTTGTGGTCATTGTGGTTTCTCTGGAAAGTTGTTGCATTGGCACTGTCCAAGCTGCAAACAATGGGGGCGCACAAAACCTATCCATGGTTTAGAAGGTGATTGAGTGAAATTAATTGTTGCTCTTGATTTTCGAGATCAAAACGAGGCATTGTCGTTGGTTGATCAATTAGACCCATCAACATGTGCGCTCAAAGTAGGGCTAGAAATGTTTGTGCATTTTGGTGGAGCGTTTGTGAAGACGCTTGTTGCGCGCGCGTTTCCTATTTTCTTAGATTTAAAATTTCATGATATTCCTAATACGGTGGCACAATCGTGTGTTGCTGCAGCAGATCTTGGTGTTTGGATGATGAATGTGCATGCATCAGGTGGTTTTTCGATGATGCACGCAGCCCGAACGGCATTGGATAGTTATCAAAAAGAGCGGCCTTTATTGATTGCAGTGACCGCATTAACAAGTTTGAGTGTCGATGATTTACCAACTATTGGGATTGACGCTCCACTATCTTCACATGTGACAAAATTGGCGTGTCTTGCAAAGTTTGCAGGGCTTGATGGTGTGGTAAGTTCAGCACAGGAAGTGTCATGCATTAAAGACGCTTGTGGTTCGTCATTTTTAACAATAACACCCGGCATTCGCATGCCAGACGATGAGTCTCATGATCAAAAACGGTTAATGACACCCTCTGATGCGATACGTTTAGGCAGTGATTATTTGGTGATGGGGCGTTCAATCACACGTGCTACCAATCCTGCTTCGCGTGTTCGTGATATTTTACAAGTGATTTCATAATGCGTACTTATTATTTGCAACAAATGGGCATTGAGTGTTGGGAGACGCGTGCACCGCATGTGCAGCAGACTGCATCAGAGACAACGGCTATGACGATGACTTATCGTGTCGTGTGTTTTGTGCAAGATCATGTCTTAGACGCAAGGGTATTACGTTTTTTATACACCATGCTATCAAGTATCGGTGTGTCACAGGAGCAAGTTTACATGGCTGTGAATACGGATAAATTATCACTTACAACCATGAATGCCGATGTTATTTTAGTCTTAGGTGAAACATCAGGCCAATTTATACTTGATAAAACTGATACTTTGGATAAATTGCGTGCAAAAACACATGATTATCACGGCACACCACTTCTTGTGAGTTATCACCCCGCTGATTTACTACAAACACCGCTGCATAAAAAAAACATGTACCGAGATTTATTATGGGTGAGCGCACAATTCTAAGTGCTTTATCATGATAAAGCATCGAGGCATGACGTTGTTAGAGTTGCTTGTGGTGTTAGTTATCTTGACGAGCGCGTTATGGTTTAGCCCACTTCTTTTTCGCACAACACCAAAAGCGCATGCAGAGCAATTAACACATGAAATTACACACATGCTTCGATATGCTGTGCTGCAAGCATTTTTACGTCAAGAGCGGCTTATTCTCATGCCATTAGAGAGTAACAATTGGGCGAAGGGAGGGCGATTACTCGTGATGAATAACGCGCGTGCTTTTACAGACCAAGATGTACTTCGTGTTTGGCACTGGAAACATGATGGTGTGCGATTAAATTGGCATGGTTTTCAAGCAACGGATGCTTTAAAAATTGAATTTTCACCCATGCACCTGGCATTGAATGGTCGTTTTATTTTAGAAAGCACTGATTCAGAAAACGTTATTATTCTAGTCAATCGTTTTGGTTTTGTCTCGAAGCACGATTCATAAGGCTTCGAGACGGTGCTTTAAAACAGATATTAAGCATTCATTGATGATGTGCGAGCGGTTGTAGAAAGTTGCTCATCTAATTCATGAATGGCATTTTTAATGGCTTGATCATGAGGCATTAATGTCACTCGATTTGCGGTTGATTTACTTAATTCCAGCGATGCTCTGTTAACGATAGTAAGAGCATACTGATAATCTGTTGCTAACAAACCTTTTTCTGGGCATGTTGCGAGTCGCTCACGAAGTGTGTTTAGGTGATCTTGAACAATTTTTTTATACTCTTCTGTAGTTTGAGTTGTTTTTCTTGCTACTTGTTGCGTTGATGCATTACTTTTTTTACCTGACGTTGGTGCGCTTTCTGAGCTAAGCATTTTTTGCATGTAGGCGGTTGAGTTTTGGGTAGACATAAATGATTCCTTAAGTAACACGAAGTAATTATTGCATTTTTAATGCGCATAAGGTCGTAATTATTGCACGATTGGCTTTTTTTAATCAATAAAATATTTATGTGATGTTTCATTTTGAGAAGTGTGTCGTGAAAAAAGAGCTTTTTTTAATTATTCATACTGAACCTCATGTATACACCAAGTATCAGTCTGATACTTGTATTGTTATTGATCAAAATGCTGCTTCAGATATATGGCGTGATGCTGCTAAAAATCTTTTAGTGCAAGACAATGGAGGTGAATGTGAAAAAATTCTTATCCTCACAGGAGGGCATGGTGATGCAAATATTCATACTGGAGAACCAACATTATTAAATAATGATCCGATCGCTCGGGTACGAGAAAAGATTGTAGCGCTGAAAGAAGAAATTAAATTTGATTCAGTGTTGTTAACAACGTGTGACTCAGCATCTTGTATTCCTTTATTTAAGGACTTGTTGAGTGATAATGGCCTTATTTTTTGTCAAACATCGACAGGTCAAACATCTGCTAACGAAGTAATGGCGATGGTAGCAGGAGAGGCCGACTATTTGATTAACGATTTACATCTTCCCGCTGAAAAATATCCTTTTCGAGCAACGGTTTTATTAGGTGTTGAACGCCAAAATACGGCATTACTCGGAATATTTCAGCAGAGGATGTTTAAAAGTTCCGCGCTTTATAGTCATGCAAATAACACTTTGCATCAATATAGTGATCCTGATGACATATCACTTGGCGATCATGACCAACATCGTCTAGCCTTTCAAGTGGAAAATTTTTATACAGCGAAGGAATAACAATCGTAAAAAACGAAATTGAAGCAGAGACATTTGAGCGTGAGTTAAGGCTCCTCTTGGCGAGTTTTGAGCATGTTAATAAAGATAATAGCACTAATAATCCCTCTCGTTTAAATGAGCATGATACGTTTGTATTTTCTATAGGTAATCGTGCTAGAAATGATTC
>JAGVJT010000060.1 GCA_020050955.1 Legionellales bacterium
AGGCAACGGCACAACTTGTTCGTTTTGCAAAAGCATCACAGACGGCGGTTTTTTTAGTTGGTCATGTGACAAAAGATGGTGCGTTGGCCGGGCCGCGTGTACTTGAGCATATGGTGGATTGCGTGCTTTATTTTGAGGGACAAGCTGATAGTCGTTTTCGTGTGATAAGAGCGATAAAAAATCGTTTTGGCGCGGTTAATGAGTTAGGTGTTTTTGCCATGACAGATAAGGGTCTTAAAGAAATTGCTAATCCATCAGCAATTTTTTTATCACGCCAACCAGAACCCACACCAGGCAGTGCGGTGATGGTGACATGGGAAGGCTCGCGTCCCATGCTTGTTGAAGTTCAAGCATTGGTTGATACCGCACATGGTCAACAAGCACGGCGTGTTACCGCAGGGCTTGAGCACAATCGATTAGCAATTTTGTTAGCAGTGTTACATCGCCATGGTGGCATTGCAACCTTTGATCAGGATGTTTTTATTAATGTGGTTGGAGGAGTTAAAGTCACAGAAACAGGTAGTGATTTGGCGCTAATTGCAGCGATTGTGTCAAGTTTAAGAAATAAAACACTTGATCATGAAACCATTATTTTTGGCGAAATTGGACTTGCCGGTGAAATTCGACCCGTGCAAAGCGGGCAAGAGCGGTTAAAAGAGGCTGCAAAACATGGGTTTAAGCGTGCGATTGTACCGTATGCCAATGCGCCTAAACAGGCTGTAGGCATTCATGTTGAGCCAGTGAAACAGTTATCAGAGATGTTGCAGCATATTAACTAAAAGTACCTACATCAAAACCATACCTTTCAATCAGGGGGTATGATATTCTTTCCTGATGATCGCCATGAATTGTAAGGACGTAATGTCAGTATGACTTATTCAGCAAAAGAAGTGACCCCTGTTAACATCGAAGACGAACTGAAACAGTCTTATTTAGATTATGCCATGAGCGTTATTGTTGGGCGCGCGTTACCGGATGTGCGTGATGGTTTAAAGCCTGTGCATCGACGGGTGTTATTTGCAATGAGTGAGTTAGGCAATGATTGGAACAAGCCTCATAAAAAATCGGCACGTGTGGTCGGAGATGTGATTGGTAAATACCATCCGCATGGTGACACGGCTGTTTACGATACCATCGTTCGTATGGCGCAACCGTTTTCGTTACGTTATATGTTAGTCGATGGGCAAGGAAATTTTGGTTCTGTCGATGGTGATGCACCCGCTGCGATGCGATATACCGAAGTTCGGATGTCGAAAGTGGCGCACGCATTGCTTGCTGATTTAGATAAAGAAACGGTTGATTTTTCACCGAACTATGATGAAACAGAGTTTGCTCCGATTGTGCTGCCTTCTCGTATACCTAATTTATTGGTCAATGGTTCATCAGGTATTGCGGTTGGGATGGCAACGAATATTCCTCCGCATAATTTAAGTGAAATTCTTGATGCGTGTATTGCATTAATCCATAACCCAGACTTGACCGTTGATGATTTGTTAACCATTGTGCCAGGTCCTGATTTCCCAACAGCTGCAATCATCAATGGTCGTGCAGGCATTGTGCAAGCTTACCGCACAGGGCGTGGACGGCTGCTGATTCGTGCGCGAACAGACATTGAGACAGACAAACAAACAGGTCGACAAGCGATTATCATCACCGAATTACCTTATCAAGTGAATAAAGCGCGACTCGTTGAGCGTATTGCAGAACTTGTTCGTGAAAAAAAATTAGAAGGTATTTCTGGGTTACGTGATGAGTCTGATAAAGATGGTATGCGCGTTGTCATTGAATTAAAGCGTGGTGAAGTTGCAGAAGTATTATTAAATAACTTATATGCACACACACAAATGCAGAATGTTTTCGGCATTAACATGGTCGCGCTTGTTGATGGTCAGCCTAAAACATTAGGCTTAAAAGAAATCTTAACGTGCTTTATTCGTCATCGTCGTGAAGTAGTGACACGTCGAACCGTGTTTGAATTGAAAAAAGCACGTCAACGCGCGCATGTTTTAGAAGGATTAGGCGTTGCTTTAGCGAATATTGATGAAATGATTGCGTTAATCAAAAAATCACCAACCCCTAATGATGCAAAAGATGCGCTATTAGCACGTATTTGGCAACCAGGTCTTGTGAAAGCCATGCTTGAAAAAACCAGTATTGATGCATGCAGACCAGAGGATTTATCTGCAGAATTTGGCTTACACGCAGAAGGTTACCGACTCTCTCAGGCGCAGGCACAAGCCATTCTTGAATTACGGTTGCATCGATTAACAGGACTTGAGCAAGATAAAATTATTCAAGAGTTTGAGCAGCTACTTAATGTGATTCGTGAGTTATTAGCAATTCTTGGATCATCTGAACGGCTGATGGAAGTGATTCGTGAAGAACTTCTTGATATGAAAGCACAGTTTGGTGATGCGAGACGTACAGAAATTATTGCATCACAAGAGGATTTAACCATTGAAGACTTAATTACCGAAGAGTCGGTTGTGGTGACATTATCTCATCAAGGGTATGTGAAATATCAGCCTATTTCGACCTATCAAGCTCAGCGTCGTGGAGGAAAAGGAAAGATTGCGACGCATGTTAAAGAAGAAGATTTTGTCGACCGTTTAGTGATCGCAAGTACACATGACACGTTGTTGTGTTTTTCAAATCTTGGCAAGCTTTATTGGTTAAAAGCTTATGAATTACCATTGGCCAATCGAACATCACGTGGAAAACCTATCGTGAATGTTTTGCCGTTGTCAGAAGGTGAGTCTATCAATGCGATGCTTCCTGTGCGTGAGTATTTGGAAGGATTATTTGTGTTTATGGCAACGAAAAAAGGGGTGGTGAAGAAGGTTTCGTTAGAGGCGTTTAGTCGACCACGCAGTTCAGGCATCATCGCAATTGATTTAGATGACGATGATAAATTGATTGGTGTGGATATCACCGATGGTAAAAAAGATATCATGTTGTTTTCTGACGCGGGGAAAGTGATTCGTTTTGATGAAAGTTTGATTCGTGCTATGGGGCGTACTGCGCGTGGTGTCCGAGGCATGCGATTAGGTGAAGAACAATCCTTGATTTCACTTGTTGTGGCACAAGAAACAGGCGCTATTCTGACCGCAACTGAATTTGGCTATGGTAAACGAACCGCCATCGAAGAGTATCGTGTCACCGGTCGTGGTGGACAGGGGGTGATTTCCATTCAGGTGAATGAGCGTAACGGTAAAGTCGTTCGCGCGTTGCAAGTGAATGACACGGATGAAGCGATGTTAATTACCGATCAAGGCACATTGGTTCGATTCAGAGTGAATGAAACATCCATCATTGGCCGTAATACCCAAGGTGTGCGCTTGATTCAAGTGAGCAGTGGCGAGCATGTTGTTGGCATGCAGCGTATTGAAGAAATTCATGACGAGTCGATGCTAGAAGGTGACGACACGATGGTTATGAGTGATGACGAGGGGTTATAATTTTGGTGCAGGTCCTGCAATGTTACCGGAAGGTGTGTTGCAGGATGTGCAACATGAGTTACTTAATTGGCAAAATCTTGACATGTCCATTTTGGAGGTTGGCCATCGAACAACACCATTTTTAGATTTAATGGCGCAAGCAGAAGCTGATTTACGAGACATCCTTTCCATACCTTCGCATTATCATGTGTTATTTTTATCAGGTGCCGCACGTACGCAATTTGCTATGATTCCGTTGAATCTTATCTGTGCCTCACAACAGGCAGGGTATTTGATTTCGGGGTTATGGTCAAAAATGGCGTATGAAGAAGCGGTGAAGCTTGCGAATGCGTATTGCGTTGCAAGTTCCGAATCTACTTATTTTTTATCACAACCTAATTTTGATAGAACGACGTTATCTGAAAATACGGCCTATCTTTATTACACACCGAATGAAACAGTTAACGGCATTCGATTTGCAGGTATCCCTCAAAGTGGCGATGTCCCGCTTGTTGCAGACATGACGTCTTGTTTGCTTAGTGAGCCGTTGGATGTTAACCGTTTTGGGCTTATTTTTGCTGGTGCACAAAAAAACATTGCACCATCAGGATTGACCATTGTGATTATTCGCGCGGATTTGCTGTCACGATTACCATCGACGGTTTTACCAACGATGCTTGATTATCGTACGCATGTTGCGGCGCATTCACTTTATGCGACACCGGCAACATTCCAATGCTATATGGCTGCTAAAATGTTTCAATGGGTGAAAATGCAGGGCGGTATTGATGTGCTTTATCAACAAAATTGCCAAAAAGCAGCTTTGTTATATGACTACATTGATGCGTCAGAAGCTTACCAATGCTTGGTGGCACACGAAGCAAGGTCGTTGATGAATGTGTGTTTTTCATTGACAAATCCGGCGCGTGAAAAGGCATTTTTGTATGGCGCGCTTGCACGTAAACTTTACGCACTGCAAGGGCACCGTGTGGTTGGTGGTTTGCGTGCAAGTCTTTACAATGCGATGCCATTGGAAGGTGTGCAGGCATTGATTGCATACATGCAAGATTTTGCTGCAAATGGATGATAACGATGACGCATTGGGTAAGTTATCCTGTACCAAAACTTCAAGGCTTGCTCACCGTTCCTGGCGATAAGTCGATTTCCCATCGTGCTCTTTTCTTAGGCTCTCTTGCCATGGGGCGCACGACAATTCATGGTTGTTCCTTGGGGGATGATTGCATGCGCACATGGGCAGCATTTGAAGCATTAGGAGTACACATTCAACGTCAATACGATGGCAGCATTGTGATTGATGGTGTTGGTAAATATGGTCTAAAACCGCCCAAAATACCGCTTGATTGTGGTAATTCGGGTACAACCATGCGATTTCTTATTGGCTTATTGGCTGCTCAACCGTTCGAGAGTGTGTTGATAGGTGATAAAAGCTTACAACGCCGACCGATGGAGCGTGTGCGTATCCCTTTGATGAAAATGGGCGCGAATATTACGACAGCTGAAGGGTGTGCACCGATAGCCATTCAACCAACTTCAAGACTATGCGGTATTGATTACATCATGCCGCAAGCAAGTGCACAAGTTAAAACAGCCTTACTCTTGGCCGGGCTGTACGCGAAAGGGCAAACACATGTCACAGAAAC
>JAGVJT010000110.1 GCA_020050955.1 Legionellales bacterium
GTGGTAGGTGATTTTACCACGGATATCGCCACACTCAGTAAAGACATTACTTTTCAACATGATGGGGCGGTCATTGTCGATGCAAGTATTACACTACGACAATTAAATCGTGCAATGAATTGGTTGCTACCATCATTGGGACCTCGGACATTAAGTGGTTTAATCATTGAATACCTGGGTTATATTCCACCGGCTGATTGCTGCTTGATGATCGATCATTATCATATTGAAATTTTGAAAGTTTCAGACAACATGATAAAGAGCGTTAAAATGATGAAAGTGAGTAAGAAAAAGCGTCATAGCGCGTCAATTACTTCATCATAGACGTTGCGGCGGACTTAGCGCGGCTTTATGGCTGGAGGGTGCGATGTGCCATGGATGCTGATAAATTTCGGTGAGCTTATTTAGTAATTGAGCGGCAGGTGAATGTTGTGCGAATGATGCATGTAAATCATCAACCCATGCACCAGTCTTTAGATGTTGCACGATAGGAAGGTAGCCTTGAGATGTTGGGTATAAGGCGAGTAACCAATCGTCTTGAAGGATGGCGTAAATTTTTAGTGCATCAAGCTTTGGCAAGGCGTCGAACCTAAGATGAAGAAAACCATCTGTGGGTTCAATAGTAAATAATTTTTCACCGAGATCACGTGCTTGCTTTTGAGATAAAAACTGGTTTGGTAACATCCCGCTTTCCATGATAAAGCCTCGTGAAGGCATCATATGGTGGCGCGTATTCAAATAAGGTGATAATGATAAACCATCAAAAGCGTGAAATTGTGATACGTGTGTCATGTCAAATAGTGTTGGTGCGATGTCCATGAGTGAAACACGATCTGTGATGATGTGTGGAGGCATGGTGGATGAGTTATGTTGGTAGCGCTGAAAAGCCAAAACACAATGATATTGTACGGGACTTAAAAGATCAGAACCATGCCCCACGCTTTTATCAAAATCAGTGGATGTTTGATGGGAAAAATAAGTCTCTAACGCACTGTGACCTGTTTTTTGATAGCGATTTTTTGAGATAAAACGTGAGCCAGGCGTGTAAAGTGTTTCCCCATGGTCACTCAGTAAAATCACAATACTATGGTCCCAAAAACCTTGTTGTTTGAGTGTTGTCATTAACTGCTGGACTTGTGTATCAGCAGCATGCAGCGAGGCTTGATAAAGTTTTTGGTGCTGTTCAATTTGATATTCATTGTTGACGTCTTTTGCTTTTGATGTTGCAAATGCATAAGGCCAATGCGGCAACGTAAAATGCACCGCAAGAAAAATGGGTTTGTCAGCAACACGGGACTGTAATGCGCGTGTTATCGCGTGATTAAAGGTATTCGGATAATAAGTAAAATGGCTGGCTCGGTTCATGTGGTTGTAAGGAAAAAGCCCGCTGCTTATGGAAAAATTAACAAGAAAGTTGCTTAATGGGAAATCGTTGAATGTTCCAATTAAGATATCATTAATGCCTCGTTTAGGGCCGATAACAGTTTGAAATCCAAAGTCATGGTCAATTGGATTGAAACGGCGATCATCTGTTGCAAAAAGTGTTTGATAGCCTTGTTGCTGGTAAAACCAAGCCATATTTTGTTGCGCTAATGTTGTGTCAGGCGGCATGAGGTTGTAATGTGCACGATGATGAACGGGATGTAGCCCGGTTAAAATCGTAATCCATGATGGGTACGTTCTGGCAAGAGGCGTGATGGTTTCTTGAAACCAAACACTTTGCTTAAGAAAAGCGGCAACTGTTGGCATACATGTAGTTGTGACATCGTTAGGATGGAGTGAGTCAATACCAATAAGAATGATATTGGGTTGTTTTGATGTGTTTATACGTTGCACTGTGTGATGGGGTGAACAAAGGTAAGTGATGATGCACAGGCTTAATATTGCTAAGTGGCGTTTCGTACGAAAAAAGACAAACAATGCATAGATATTCAGAGCAATCAGTGGGCTACTGGATACAATCAGAAGACTTTGTAGAATGGATTGAGGGATGTTTGAAAACAAATAGCGGCTAAAAACACTTAATGGAAAAAAAAGAGCATTAGCGAATAAAATGGTACTTATCGAACACACGATGATGGCAATAGCGCACCAAAAAAATATGTTTGATGACCATCGATAAGTACGAATGCTCCGCATTAATGCGGTTTGCCACACACTTACGAACATGATAAGCACAATTTGAGCGCTTAATGTTAATGCGATTTCGGCCTGTGCATGATGAGGCAGGGGGAGGGTGCTGGCAAAGCTTCTACTTTTAAAACAAATAAAAGCACATTGTAAGCTTAAAAAAACAACATTACTCCACCAAAACATTTTCCAGTGAGGGCATGAGCGCGCTGATGGTTGCATATTCAGCATGTTGCTTGTTCGAGTCTGCCTCGGTTACGTAATGCGCTGCCAATCGTATTGGCATCTAAAAACTCTAATTCGCCTCCCATAGGGATGCCATGAGCGAGCTGGCTAATGGAAACGGCATAAGGATGTAACCGTGCTTGAATAAAATGGATGGTTGTTTGTCCTTCAATGGTTGGACTAAGCGCTACAATGACTTCTTTAACAACATTATTTTTGACTGTGTGTTCTAGCCCATCGAGCGCAATGTCGTCCGGTCCAATACCATCGAGCGGTGATATTTTTCCCATTAATACATAGTATGTGCCTCGATAAGCATGGCTTTGTTCGATGGCGTTGA
>JAGVJT010000067.1 GCA_020050955.1 Legionellales bacterium
ATCACATCAAAGATCTAGAACGAATTTTATATGTAGAAGTTATGCGCCTAGGCATTTCTATTGTCAAAAAATCGTTTGTTCGATTACACCAAGCTGATAAACATTCAGGTATCGTTGTGCTCGACACTGAAACAGGCGAAGAAGAAATTGTTCCTTCACACTTCGTGTTTGATTGCACCGGCCAAAAACGTGCAGTAATGTGGTCCATCAACAACATAATCAAAAGCTCACCGATTCAACTTATCGAGATGACGACACCACCTGTCAAACATCATTTTATTGCCTACGTCGAAATGGATGATAACGATCATAAACGTTTCCTCGATGCTTATGCTAACGTTGATAAATTATCAACCGTCGAATTTAGTGATGCAATTCTACAATTGCGTGCTTTTGATTGGATGGAAGTAACATTCCCAGATTGCATCACCACAGCATTTAAAAAAAATAAAGTCTGCTTATACATGCATGCCCCTGAAAACTTAACCTCGCATCAATATGATGCATGGGTGCAAACTGTTCTTGACTGCTATACGCCGGGGATTTCCTACAAACACTTAAAACCCTCCAAAAAATACACCCATAAACCTCGTTTTGGCACATTTGAAATGCATGCACAAGCATTAAATCAAATATCCTTTACTCATCCAACACTGCCAACCATTGTCGCATTAGGTGATGCACAAATCGATTTTGATTACACAATTGGTCATGGTATTTCCAATGGATTTCATCGCATTGATGCGCTCATTGATCATATCGAAATCCTTAATCACCATATTGCGTATTTTGACGCAAGTGACTACGAAATTTTATTACGTCAACAAATATCAACACATCAAAAAAATATTATCGCAACCGCCAATAAATTACGTGAAACATTCATCAACGCACTGGCCCCTGCACAGCGCAAATTAGAAGATGGGGCGGCACAAGCAACCACCCCTATAAAACAAAAACACCTTCAAATGATTATTGAAGAGATTAAAGCTCGTCAGGCTTATCTACACGCTCAAGAAATGATGTCTGCAAAAACATTAAACTCAAGAGATTTACAAACAATCCATGAGAAATTGCATCAAGCATTACATTTACCCATTCGTTTTAACAACGAAATCATAGAGATACATACTCTATTAAAGCAATTAGCAATGCATTGGAAACAAACAGGAAACAAACATTACAACAGCAAACAATGGCAACATGCCGTTTACACTTATCAAAAGGCCATTGAAATTTACACTTTATCCGTATGGGATAATCATGATCAACATGAGCAAAAACAACGATGGCATGAAACCATGGTGATTTATTCTAACCTTATTCTCGTGTATAAATCATCCAAACAATACTCTCAAGCGATTCAAATTGGTAAAATTGCATTACCATTTTTTGAAAAATGTCAAAAACATCACATATCCCTCACACTTCAAGAAAAAATTACTTTCAACTTAATTGATTCACTGATAAATGAAGTCGCTCTGATGACCTCACAAGAAGAAGCCTACCAACGCGAGATTGGAATAACCCACATCATAACAACTTATCAAAACATGTTAAATGACGAAAATATTCAAAAACTCCACAACATCGTGCGGGCATTACAAACACGCTATCCTAAATCATCACAACAAACAATCACCATACACAACGCTCAAGATCAGGATGCCATCACAGAACAAATATTACCTAGTGAGCCTCTCACAAAAAAATTACGCATTCAATATGAAACACCTTATCAAACAACAGGATTGAGCGATTTAAGTATGTTTTCTAGCGCGAAGACACTACTATCACCAACATTAACAATCACCAACAATCATTCTACATCAACAAAATCGCATGAAAGTCAATCAGAAGTTAGCTGCTGTATTATGTAACTATGAATATAAACTGCCCCATATGCGGACAAGCCCAAGCTACGATACGTCGGTTTGAACACGATAAATCAAAGCACTTGAGGCATAAAACATTATTCGTTAAAGTGATTAAATTATCTTTATCCACAACATAAGGAGCATGTCATGACAAAAGCAAAACTAAGCCCCGTCGCATTAGGGCTTTCTTTAGGACTCGTGTGGGGTGTATCAATTTTTGTGATGGGGCTACTTGCTCATTTTTTTGCATATGGAACCGCATTTGTTACGTCGATGGGCGTCATGTATGTTGGTTATGAACCATCGATTATAGGAAGTTTAATTGGTGGTACAATGGGATTTATTGATGGATTTATTGGCGGTGCTGTGATTGCATGGCTTTATAACGTCTTTTTATGCTGCTTTAAAAAAGATAAATGTGATTGAAATATAGCATCATGGATACCGCGCATAAGCGCGGTATCTCGACGCAGAAACTAAATCAGCAATCAATCACAAGAATGAGATATCTCATCTACTTTATTCGCCTTCTTTTTTATAAAAAGTGCAACGATAATCACCCCACAATAACACAAGCCAACAGAGAAGCAATAAACACCTAATGTTTGGTTGCTATGATCACGGTACAAATGATTTGCCACTTGAATGCCTGCAGCTTGAACAGACATAAGAATCATACTCATCAAAGCTGACGCAGTGCCTTTCACCACATGCGTTGAAAAAAGAATAAAACGGCTTAATGGCGAACCAATTAACCCTAAACCAAAGAAATAAACAACAAGTCCTGGTAATAACCAAATGAACGAATCCCCCATCATCAAGGGAAACACACATGCAAGCAATAAACCTAAGCCCACAAAAAATGAACCAATACCTAGGAGTTTTTCTAAAGAAAAATGATGCGTCATGCGACGAAGCACGATGTTACCAACAATGATGGATGTAAATACGGGCAACTGCCATAATCCGTACTCAATCAATGATAATTTACCGACAGTAACAAGAATCACCGGTGCAAGTCCAATCCAGGCCACGCAAGGCAAGCCCACCAAACCAAAACCAATCGAAGCAGAAATAAAAATGGGGTTTAGCAATAATTGCTTGTAATTCTGCCACACAATGCGAGGTAATAATTGTGCGCGTGCAATCACTGTTCCATCGCGTTTTATTTGTCCGACAGACTCCGGCATAAAGCGCCATAATCCCCAAAGTGCAACAAATGAAAAGACCGCAATGATAACAAAAATAAATCGCCAATGAAGATAATGTACAAAAATAGCGCCGGCGAGCGGACCAAGCAATGGCGCCAAGATAGAAACATTCGCCATCATGGCCATTAATCGCACCGCATCCATCTCTTCAAAAATTTCCTGAAGCGTTGCATACCCAATCACACTGATAAAACAAAGCCCCATCCCTTCAAAAAATCGCGCAATTAAAAACTGATTCATGGAAAAAGAGCATGCAATCCACGTCGTGAAAACAAGAAATAACACCGCCCCCACAATCATGATCGGGCGACGACCAAATCTATCGGATACAGGCCCTAGAAAAATTTGTAAGCTTGCACCACCCAAAATGTACGCGGTTAATGAAAGTGCAACATCTGACTCTAAACCATGGAATGTTTCAACAACTTGCAGCATGCCAGGCATGATCATGTCGTTTGCAATATAGGTTAAAAACTCATACATGACTAAAAAAGCAGCAAATAAAAAAGCTTGCTTACGCGAAATATTAATTAATGGTTGGGACATAATAATCTCAATAGGATATAGTTATGGAATACAACTAGACAATCGTTTAGTTATCAACGAAAAATGCAGATAGCAATGCCTTAATCAGTGAATTATACTCGTCTTATGGATTGAAGTCTAAATATCTTTAAAATCATGAGAATTCTTGCGGACACCACCCTCCCTCATCTTGAATCGTTATTTAACACGCCATTCGAGCTAACGACTTATCAAAACGAAGAAGGGCTTTTGAAACATGTAGCTTCACATGATATTTTATTATGTCGCTCCACGTTACACGTAACAGCAGATACACTAAAAAACACATCCATCAAATGTGTTGCAACAGCAAGCAGTGGTGTTGACCATATTGACAAAGCTTATTTAGATGCCAATGACATCTTGCTTATTGATGCCAAAGGTTCTAATGCAGAAGCAGTGGCTGATTATGTTGTCGCAACATTAGCATGGTTAAAAAAACAGCATCATCTTCACGATAAAAAGGCTGGCATCATCGGCGCTGGCTTTGTTGGCGAGGCAGTTGCGTCACGCCTAAATGCTCTTTCATTTGAGATCATGCATTACGACCCACTTCGTGCACAACATGATTATTCATTTCAATCGTGTGCATTAGAAGATTTATTCACATGCGATCAATTATTCATACATGCTAATTTGCACGATACACGACCTTTCCCAAGTTATCATCTCATTAATCAAGCATTTTTAACGCAACTTAAACCGAATACTATCATTATCAATGCAGCCCGTGGGGGTATTGTCGACGAAAACGCCCTCTTAAATCATGCATCCTCCATCATCTACTGCACCGATGTGTATGACAATGAGCCTTTTATCCATGCCAATACGATCGAAATGGCGCATCTTTGTACACCACACATTGCAGGTCATAGTATCGAAGCAAAATTAAATGCCATTGAACTTGTTGCACAAAAAATACATGACCACTATCACCTGCCCCATCCACAATCATTGATACGAGCGAAGCCTGTTGTTAAAAAACGCGCCTTGCACGAGTCATGGGATGATTATGTTTTGCGTTTATATGATCCTTCACACGACACAACGTGTTTAAAAAATAGCCTTAATAAAGAGCAAACATTTTTAACCTTAAGAAGAGCACATCAACATCGACATGATTTTAGGCTGTATACAGAAGATCATCATTTTATTATCACACCCTGAAGAGATAAAAATCATGCATCCTATTGTTGACATTGTTATCGTGGGCGGAGGCATTAACGGCTGTGGTGCTGCCGCTGATGCAGCACAACGAGGTCTTTCTGTTTTATTGTGTGAGCAAGGTGATTTAGCCTCTCAAACATCATCCAACAGCAGCAAACTCATTCATGGCGGTTTGCGCTATCTTGAACATTTTGATTTTTCATTGGTAAAAAAAGCACTTAATGAACGACAATCTCTCTTAGAGCTCGCACCACATCTTGTGCAAGCGCTTGCATTTGTCTTACCTCACACACCAAAAGCACGAAGTCGATGGCTGCTTTCTTTAGGTCTATTTCTTTATGACCATTTAAGTTGTCGTAATAAACTGCCTCGTCACCAATTTATCAATCGCATAAAAAAACCAACTTACTTCACGCCATTAAAAACAGATTTTCATCAAGGTTTTTTATTTTATGATGGTAAAACTGATGATGCGAGACTCGTTATGGCCAACGCGCTACAAGCGAAAGAACATGGAGCACGCATCATGGTAAACACCAAACTTATCCATGCGCAATGCCATGACAACCAGTGGAAATTGACATTGCAGCACCAAGATAATACATGCTCTTACGTGCATGCACGTGCGGTTATTAATGCGACAGGACCCTGGGTTGAAGCCACGTCTCAGCTATTTGGTAATACATCATCGCCATCGATGACACTGGTACAAGGCAGCCACGTCGTGGTTCCTAAGCTTTACACAGGAGAGCATGCTTATATTTTACAAGACGACACAAACAGAGTGGTATTCGCGATTCCTTATCATGAGCATACGCTTGTTGGCACCACAGAGACATTGTTTCATGGCGCGCCTGGAAACAGTCATATTAGTGATGAAGAAAAAGATTACCTATGTGCGATCATTCATCGTTATTTTGACGCATCATTTACACAAGAAAATATTATTTCGACATTCACTGGTGTGCGCACACTGCTCGCCACCGACGGCAAGACAGCAACAGCATTAAGCCGTGATTATGCTTATCAAATGACCACAAAACCTGCACCGCTCGTCACTATTTATAGTGGTAAAATTACAACGTATCGCGAGCTGTCTGAAGTCATTATTGACGATTTACGCAGTATTTTTCCAAAGTTACCAGCGTCAACCACAAAAATAACACCGCTTCCCGGAGCAAAATATCAAACGATGTCATTTGACAATTACCAACATTATTTTCACACTCAATATGCATGGTTAGATGTTGCAATAAGAACACGCTACCTCAAAACATACGGCACATATGCTGAAAAAATATTAACAGGACGGAATAATATTACTGAACTTGGACAATTTTTTGGAGCAACGCTTTATCAAGCAGAAGTTGATTATTTAGTGCAAAAAGAATGGGCAAGTACAGTGGATGACATTTTATGGCGTCGCACGAAGCTCGGATTGATAAAGCATGATATCAAGGTAGATGAGCTTCGTGATTATTTAGAACAACATCACGAACATTAGTATCACATGCAACGCATACAACACTCAGGATCTCTCACAGCGTTCGAAATGACAGAAGCCGCGCCAAAATGACGTAAGTTCTGTTAAATTACGCTGTTCCTTCATCAAGCTGCTGGCGAATACCACTCACATCCACTTCCAATGCTTGTTTTGCCAACTCATGCAAGACAGACTCAGGCACACTCCCGGATTCAGAGTAAATGGCAATGCCATCTTTAAACACCATTAAGTGAGGAATCGAACGAATCTGAAATTCTTCTGCAAGCACATGTTCTTTTTCAATATCAATGGCAGCGAACGTAATGGCTTCATATTGTTTTGCAACACGTTCATAAACAGGAGCAAATTGCCGACATGGAGCACACCACGTCGCCCAAAAATCAACAAAAACAATCGCAGGTTTTGTCAGTAAGTCATCAAGCTCATTTGCCGTTATTACCTGAACACATTCACTTGATGTCATGATGCCTCTCTCTCTAAAATCGACAATAACTGCTCAAAAATGCTGTCTACATCACCCACACCTTGCACTTGATTAAATAAAGGCGCATCAGCCTCTTCTTTCGCCCATGTTTGATAATAAGCCACCAAAGGCTCGGTTTGCTGATGATAAACCATCAAACGTTTTCGGATAATTTCTTCTCGATCATCATCGCGCAACACCAACGGTTCGCCCGTTACATCGTCCACCCCTGCTACTTTCGGCGGATGATATTCAACATGATACACACGTCCAGATGTAGGGTGTGTGCGACGACCTGTGATACGTTTAATGATTTCATCATCGTTCACCGCAATCTCAACCACATGATCAAGCCCAACATGAGCCTGCCTTAATGCTTCTGCTTGTGCAATCGTCCGAGGAAAACCATCCAATAAAAAACCACGTGCACAATCATCATGCGTTAGGCGTTCTTTCACAAGTGCAATGATAATATCATCTGAAACCAACTGCCCTGCATCCATGATTTTTTTTGCATCCAAACCAAGTTGGCTTCCTGCTGCAATCGCTGCACGTAACATATCACCTGTTGAAATTTGAGGAATTTTA
>JAGVJT010000116.1 GCA_020050955.1 Legionellales bacterium
CATGCAGGGCTGCGCGCGCAGCTAAAACATCAGGATGATGTTTTAAACTTTTTTTCACTAAGCGCGTTAATGTTTTTGAATGAAAAAGTGTCCACCATTGGGCAGGTATTTTTTGATTGATACTAAATTCCTGAGACTCACCAAGCGGCGTTTTTGTCGCAGCAGTTGGCGATGATGTGTATTTAGAAAACTGCAATGAGTCAGAAGGGGCTGCGGGTTTCTTATAATGGGGGCCTACCACACAACTTACGAGTAAACTTACGCTAGATAGTAAACAAAGTAATCTATATTTCGATGTGAGCATTATCATGCGCGCTTTCTCCACCAAGGCAAGAAGTGAAGATGATCTTGTTCACAAAATCGCTCTAATGCGAAATAGTAGGCTGGTAAAATAAAGAGCGTAAGTAAAGTAGAAAAAAATAATCCGCCCACGACGACGGTGGCTAATCCGCGTTGCACATCAGTACCTACGCCAGTTGCAAGCGCGGCAGGAAGCATACCAAATGACGCAACAGTTGCTGTCATTAACACGGGACGTAAACGTTCTGAAGCACCATCAATGACTGCTTGTGCGAGTGATTGATCGGTGCGTACGCGTCTGATATTGGCAATCATAATAATACCATTTTGAACAGATACGCCAAAAAGTGCGATAAAGCCGACGGCGGTAGCAACATTGAGAGTTTGTCCTGTGATATGTAAGGTGATTAACCCTCCTAAGGTTGCCATAGGCACCACACCTAAAACTAACAAAACTAGGCGTAATTTTTGAAATTGAAGAAAGAGTAACACAGACATTAAAACAAGCATTACCACCAAAATGTAAGAAAAGCGTTTTTGTGCACGTTGCTGACTTTCAAATTGTCCGGCCCATTCGAGTCGAAATTGTTTTGTATCAAATTTTACGTTTTGCTGAATGCGTTTTTGAGCTTCATTTAAATAAGAAATTAAGTCACGACCGCGGTTATCGACTCGAACAGTAATAATACGTTCACCATTTTCGTGTGAAATATTGCTCTCTCCTGTTTGGTAACGAATGGTTGCCAATTGTGATAATAGTATTTTAGCGCCCGTTGGACTGTTGACTACCAAATGACCTAGCGATTCGATATTATTTTTATTTTGTGGATAAAACCGTGTGGTGATGTTGTACATTCGACTGTTACTGTACACCATTGCAACTGGTGCACCACCGAGGCCTGTTTGAATCATTGTCATAATGTCTGCAATATTAATGCCATAGCGTGCTATTTTTTTTCGATTAACGTTGATCACCATTTGAGGAATGGGTGGTTCTTGAAACAATGATACCGATGCTGTTCCTCGAACGGTTTTTAAAAGGGCAACAATTTCACGACCAATGCGTCGACATTCGTTTAAGTCATCGCCATAAATACGCAATGCAAGAGGGCTATGCGCGCCACCAATCACATCATTAACATTATCGATAATAGGCTGACTGATGCCGATATTAAAGCCGGGCATCGCTGCAAATTGTGCATTTAGCTTCGCGACAAATTGTGCTTTTGTTTCGCCACGAGGCCATTCAGAATAGGGCTTTAAACCGACAGGAACTTCGATGTGTGAAGGGGTAAGGGGATCAGTGCCTTCATCGCTTCGCCCTAACTGTGTAACCACGTAAGACACTTCAGAGTGTTCAAGCAATGTTTGGCGTAACTCACTTGCCATGTTGTTGGCTTTTTCTAATGATAAACCCGATGGCATAGAGACTTGCAACCACAGTGCACCTTCATCTAATTCTGGTAAAAATTCTCGTCCGGCTGTTGCTCCTAATATAATTACAAAAAGTAAAATAACAACGCCAAGCACATATGCCATCGAGGGATGTTCGATGAATTGTTTTAGGATGTTGCAATAGCGCTCAGTTAGTCGTGTCATGACGTGATTATGAAATACCTTCTGAGGCTTACGTAATGCGGTATAAGCAAGCCCTGGAATAAGGGTCATGGCACAACAAAGAGCACCTAATAAAGCAAACGATACCGTGTATGCCATGGGCTTAAATAATTTACCTTCAGCGCGCTCGAATGCGAACAAAGGTAAATACGCTGAAATAATGATAAGTGTTGCAAAAAAAATTGGGCGTGCGACATAACTTGTAATTTTTAATGTTTCTTCAGCAGACAGGGTGATATGAGGGTTTTCTTCTCGACGACGCAAAATGGCTTCCATCACAACAATTGCTCCATCCACAATCACACCAAAATCAATTGCACCAAGCGAGAACAAGTTAGCCGGCATGCCGGTTGCATTCATGATGATGAAAACGGTGACCAGAGCCATGGGAATCGCTACGGTAACGACCAGTGCACAACGAGGATTACCTAAAAATAAAACCAATACAATGCAAACTAAGCAAATACCTTCAATAACAGTATGAGCGACTTTTTCAATGGTTAGATGAACGAGGTCATCGCGATCAATGTAAGGCACAATCTTAACATCCATGGCCTTGAGTTTGGCTTGCAGTTTATCGATTTGAGTGTGTAGTGCTTTTAAAACATGAGATGCATTCTCCCCCTTTCTCATTTGCACAATCCCTTCAATGCTGTCAGGATTGTAATTTTTGCCTAAAATACCTTCGCGCTCTTGATGACCAAATTGCACTAAACCTAAATCACCTACCAGAACAGGCACGCCGTCTGTTTCGCTGACAACAACCGAACTTAATTCTTTTAAAGAATGAATTTGCCCAATGCCTCGGACGATGTAACTTTGTTCACCGCGCGTAACACGTCCACCGCCTGCATTTATTGTGTTATTGTCAATCGCACTGATAATGTCATTTAAGACAACGTTATATCGTTCCATTTGCATGGGATTTAACATCAACTGAAATTCTTTTTTAAAGCCGCCAAAATTATTCACATCAGCGATGCCTTCGACTTTTTTTAATGCGGGTCGCACGATCCAGCGTTGAATTTCAGATAACTCCATTAAGTTTTTGGTGTCGGACTCAAGCGTGTATCGATAAATTTCACCGCCTGAGCCCGTTAATGGGCCTAATGAAGGTTGAATGCCAGGAGGTAATATGGCATCGCTAATATGATTTAAAACACGTTCGCGTGCAAAATAATCTTCAACGCCATCTTTAAACACAAGTGTTACGAGCGATAATGCGAACGTGCTGCTTGAGCGAAGAATGAATAAGCCTGGTGTATTCACAAAAGCATGTTCAAGTGGTATGGTTATTTGTTGTTCAATTTCTTCGGCAGCTAAACCTGGCACTTGTGTGGTCACTTGAACGGTAACATCGCTTAATTCAGGGTACGCTTCAATGGTCATTTGCGTGCATGCGATGTAGCCATAAATGCAAATAATAAGCGCGACTCCCCATGCAATGTGCCGTCGATGAAAACACAGCGCGGTGAGCTTATTAATCATTGATAAATACCCCACCACTCTGGACAATGCGCTCACCTGCATGCAGACCTGCTAAGACACGCACATGATTATCATCCTCTAAGGCTAATTTGATTTCTCTGCGTTGAAATACCCATGGTGATGTTTCGACATAAACGGATACCATATCGTCATTCATCAAAATAG
>JAGVJT010000185.1 GCA_020050955.1 Legionellales bacterium
GCCCTCGTGTATGACCCTCCGTGGTCACTCATCGAGGACGTACGTGATAATGATAAAATGCTCAATCAAGCGGTGCTTCAACGCCCATTGATCATGGCTCAATATCGCGTGCAGTGCGCTCATCTTGTCGATTTATACAAAGACGCTAACAGCTCTCAAGAAACGCTGACACAAGAGGCTGAAAAAACCTATCGCATGGCGGAATTACTAAACATCATCTATCAGCACATGCATGAACCAGATGATGTTGATAGGATGCGTCGAGACAAAGCCATTTTACACAACTTCCTTGCGCATCATTTACCACCAGAACAACGCCCAAACACTATCCCTGTTCCAAAGCCCAAGCCTGGCGTCAACAGTCAAATTCGACAATTTGTGCTGAATACCAACATGAATCGCTTGCTCGCAATTCGTGTTCGGCGCCTTATTCTTGCCGCCTTAGCTTTTGAAGTATTTGCAGCTCTTCGTGCTTGGGTCAACACCATTGAATACGTCACTAATCCTTTTTTCTTATATTTAGGATGGATATTTTTCGTGCCACGACTCATGGCAAACATCTTGGCTTTAGCCAAACATCTTGTTCCAAATCCTTGGATGACGGCAGAAGAGCGCCGCTTACCATGGATGACACGTTTACGCGCTTATTTAAATTTACATCGACGCGTTTTTGAGTTAAGTAATGACATTGCGTGGTTTACAGGTGGTTTTCTCGTTTGCTTTTTATGCGTTGGCCCATTATTACCGCTACGGGCAGTTATTATGGTTGCTGTACAAATCTCCGATTTAATTGTCATTTGCATACGAAGTTTCATGGAGTTAGAACGACTATATACATTAAAAAAGAAATACCATGAAGGTTGTGTCGATGGCACATTAACCTCTAATCCAAGCTACCTTAAAGCGCTGGATGAGCGTATTGAACATGAAAAAAGAGTCAGTTATCTTGGTATTACCAACAATGCGTTACTTGTGCTTTCGATTATCACTCTATTACCCGCCGTCGCAGCACTTCATCCACTGCTCCCTATACTAGGCGCTATTTTATCTGTTCTAACGACTCTTCGGTTCATGCATGGCACCTCTGTCTTGGAAAAAAACCAGCCTGCCATTAATCTTCAACCACTAGGATCACCCCGTTTTTTCAAACCAGGCCCTACCTCAACACTTCAGCCTCTTAAAGAAAAAACAGAAGAATTAGAACCATTCTTTAATCATTTGCATCCACAATATTTCTAAGCTTAAAATCGTATCATTCTTGTAAGCACGTCATAACGACCATCCATAAGGCTTAATATTCATGATACTTCCTTCTTTTTCAGGATTTGATCTTGCTCAATTTCCTCATCAGTTAGAACAATTACTCACTCAAAACAAAAAAAACATTGATACACTGCTCGCGTCTAAAGAAAAATGGACATGGGACAACTTAATTCAACCTTTAGAAGCACTAGATAACGCGCTAGAACGCTTTTGGTCACCCCTATCACATCTGCACGCGGTTAAAGACAGCGCCGCGTTACGTGATTGTTACCAGCAATGCTTACCTCAGCTATCCGCTTACGAATCGGCATTAGGCCATCATCGTGAACTTTACAACGCACTTCAATCCATTGATGCCACAAAGCTTAATCAAGCACAACAAAAAATCTTAAGCGACATGCTGCGTGACTTTAAACTTGCCGGAGTCACTCTCGCTCCACACGATCAACAACGCATGGAGACCATCGATGCAAGACTTTCGGAGTTATCCAATCACTTTGAAAATAACTTACTTGATGCAGAAAATAACTATCGATTAAACATCACCGAAGAAACACGTCTTTCAGGAATACCCAATCACGCCATTCATGCAGCCAAAGAACAAGCCTCGCACGACCATACCGAAGGCTGGACATTGACACTTGAGTACCCTTGTTACTTAGCAGTCTTAACCTACGCTGACGATCGCCAACTGCGTGAAGAGCTTCATCATGCGTACAACACCCGTGCATCTGATGTTGGACCAACAGCCATGCGCTTTGACAACACACCTGTCATGAACGAAATTTTAGCTTTACGCCATGAAAAAGCAAAACTGCTTGGGTTCGCACATTATGCTGATTATTCAGTTGCCACAAAAATGGCCAAAGATACTTCAAAAGTGCATACGTTTTTACTCGATTTAGTGAACCATGCTCATGCACAAGCACAACAAGAATTTCAGGCTCTCCAAACATTTGCAAAAACGCACTACGGGATTGAGACTTTACAATCGTGGGATATCGCATACGTCTCACAAAAGAAAAAACAAGCACTTTTCTCATTAAGTGACGAGGCATTGCGCCCTTACTTCCCTCTTCCTCATGTACTTGAACAACTTTTTGGATTAATTCATACGCTTTACGGTATCACGTTCAAAAAGGTGACAACGCCTGTCGATCGATGGCATGACGATGTTTTATGTTATTCACTTGAAGATGAAACACAACAAACACGCGGCTATTTATACATCGACCTCTTTGCTCGCGCACATAAGCGAGGTGGTGCATGGATGGATCGCTTACAAAGCCGTTATCAACATCAAGACCATCACATGCAATTACCCATTGCGACATTAACATGCAATTTTGCAAAGCCTGTTGCCGACCACGTGCCAACGCTTTCGCATGATGAAGTCGAAACACTCTTTCATGAGTTTGGCCATTGCTTACATCATCTACTAACGAAGGTTCATTATTTAAGCGCATCAGGCATTCATGGTGTTGAATGGGATGCTGTCGAATTACCCAGTCAAATTTTTGAAAACTGGTGCTGGGAAGCTCCTTTTTTACGCGTTTTATCTGCGCATGTCGATACAAAAAAGCCCTTGCCTGAAGAGGTTATCCAACAGCTTAAATCGTCAAAAAATTTTCAATCAGCCATGGGGCTGATGCGACAACTTGAGTTTGCACTATTTGATTTTCGGCTGCATGAAATTGATGTACAACACCATCCTGACGCCGTCACATCCACATTAAATGATGTTCGGACATTAACTTGCGTCTTACCGATTGCACCTTATAATCGTTTTCCGCATGGATTTAGCCACATTTTTGCCGGCGGATATGACGCGGGTTATTACAGTTATTTATGGGCGGAAGTTCTTTCAAGTGATGCATTCTCAAGATTTCAAAAAGAAGGCTTATTTAACACACAGACAGGGCATGATTTTTTAACATGTGTGTTAGAAGTTGGCGGCTCGTGCCGCGCAGAACAAGCCTTTGTAGCCTTTCGAGGACGTGCACCACGCATTGACGCCCTCTTAACACAACATGGAATTAAATAATCATGTCAACACACTCTTTGTATGATATTGCAATTAAAACAGCGAAAGGCGAACACACGACACTATCAACCTATCAAGGTCAATGTTTGCTGATTGTTAACGTTGCAAGTCAGTGTGGATTCACCCCTCAATACAAAGACCTTGAAATATTACATCGTGATTATCAAGCACGCGGCATGAGCGTGCTTGGCTTTCCATGCGATCAATTTCGTCATCAAGAGCCAGGGAGTGATGAGGAAATTCAAACCTTTGCAACACAATGCTTTCGTACGACTTTCCCTATTTTTGCAAAAATTGACGTCAAAGGCCCAAAACAATCGCCACTTTATCAATACATTGCACAACACATTCAAAAGAAGCCATGGTTTTTTATTCCATGGAATTTTACCAAAATTCTCGTCGATAAAGATGGGCGTGTTTTACGACAGTTCCTACCAACCACCTCGTTTAAAACCATTCGAAAAACATTGGATGCATTGCTGACAAATACGCCCTAAAAACATGGCTATTAAAGCACGGCAACCGCATCTAAATCTTGAACACAAATCTCTATTTTTTTTACCTACGTCCTGCGCTTTATGCGCAGGATCCATTCGATCTTAATCGAAGCCGAAATCTGGATTCCGCGCATAAAGCGCGGAACGTAGGCATTTTTGTATTATATTGTACGTTTAAATGCGTTTACCCTGGCTGTTAAAGAACATAAGCGACAAAGTCAAATCGAGTATGGTATACTTAAAGATAAGGGGGCGACCTGGCTTCGACGTGGGTTGCGAAACTTGAAGTGCATGCCGAGAATGAGACCTCTCGTAAATAAGACTCAATAAATATAAATGCAAATGATGAAAACTTCGCGGATGATGCTATTGCTGCATAAGCTTTAGTATTAACGCAACGTGCGCTGCCATAAAACCAGCGCCCCGTTGACCGAGCTTGCTTACCGGTATCGAATCGACGGTCATACAAGATAAGCTAGCGTTCTGATTTGCTCTGAGTCAGCGTGCGAAACCTAAGAGCTCACCATGAATCATCCTGCCGGTCGGAGGAGGAATGGCTAAACACAATAGACCAGGCTACGCATGTAGAGCTGATAGCAGAGGATTTGCGGACGCGGGTTCGATTCCCGCCGCCTCCACCAATTATA
>JAGVJT010000037.1 GCA_020050955.1 Legionellales bacterium
CATCTAAAACAAGTGACTTCAAATGAGTTAGCACCAATGATTTATCATTTAAATGCTTAAGAATTCGTCCGGGCGTACCAACAATAATATGCGCGCCATGCTTTAAAGAATCTTGCTGCGGCCTCATTGGCATACCACCTGATAGATTAAGCACTTTCACATTCGCCATTAAACATGCTAATCGTCGAATGGCTTGGCTAACTTGCTCTGCTAATTCGCGTGTGGGACAAAGAACTAAGCCTTGTACCGAAAAAAATGCCACATTCAACGTATTTAAGAGCGCCAAACTAAATGCTGCAGTTTTCCCGCTGCCTGTTTTTGCTTGAGCAATTACATCCTCGCCTTGGAGCATCAAAGGGAGACTTTCTGTTTGAATAGGTGTCGTTTGCTCATATTTTAACGAAGCAAGGCTATCGAGTAACTCTTGGCGTAAAGGTAATTGAGAAAATAAGGCATGGTTTGATTGAGTCATTAAGAGATACTTATAAGCATAAAAGCGCTAAATTAACATTTTTTAGCTTATTTTTAAAGCAACACTCATGCACAGATCATTATTTCATAAGCGTTGCATTTTTTGCATATAAGCGCGTGTATGCTTGTCAGCATGATTTTTATAGCCTTGATAAAAACAGCGAGCAATCATATTAATTAGTGGATCTGTTACACCATTGAGAAAAGCATACTGAACATTATCAGAACAATGATGCGCTTTATGATGCACTTTAGAAAGTAATATACGATGCGCTTGTAACCATAGAACAATCCTATTTTTATTGGTTGCATTATGACACCAATAATGTGATAGCTCAGCGATAGAAGAAAAGATACCAAACGCAACTAATCCCGTATTGACCAACGTATTCATATGAACTGTGAACTGCAGAATGACCAGACACAATAAAGACACAAGCAACCAAAATTTGGTACCTGATTCATCAAAATAAACTTTTAATGGATGCCTAGTTTGATAAATAAACTTAGCATGATGCAAATGAAATGCTGCAACATATGGCCCGACAGCGCTCGTGTAATGCGTATTATTATCCATGAACATGTGCACTAACCCATTCACGAAATCAGTCACAAAATAAGCAACAATAAGCATCAATAAAAGATAGAAAAATGGCGTACCATCATAAGTAGATACCGTGTTAAACAAGGTTATTATTTGCAATAACATGATGCAACATGACACCAGTACTTCGAAACGCTTATAAATTGCACGATCTAAGTAAATTTGAATGGCATGAAAAAACTCAGCTGTTTTTTGTTCAGCACCATGTTCATGGTTAGAATGTAATGCACTCATGTTGACGATTAATTACCACTCATTTCAGATGACTAAATAGTACCATTTTTTAACGGCAAAAATTGACGATTCACAAGATTAATTTCTTATAACAACATCATGTTGCTCGTCATATTGTTCAAAACGACAGATTAAGAAGCAACATTCATGTTAATGTGGATAACTTTACAGCATGACGTCTTCTAAGGTCACAACAAATCACTGTATGGTTTTAAAACACGAGCATATCTAGCTTGTTATGCATCGTTTATCACAAAGTTACCCACATATTCTGTGGGTAACTTTGTGTATAATCGGTGTTGAACGTGAGGAAAAATAACGTTTAGTGACGTATTGTCGATGTTGGCGCTTGCATCGCAGATGCTGAGTTAAAAATCCAATCACCATCACCATCTTCATCATCATACGATAGCACAATCACTTTTGTGCCCAAGGTGATGAATTGCTCATTCAACCATTTTGCAGCACTTGGTAGCACACGAACACAACCATGACTTGAGTTCGCTGGCGGCACCTCAAAGGCAGCATGAATCGTGAACCCTCTAAAGAAATACATGCAATAAGGCATTTTTGCACCACCAAATGTTTCCACTGGGTATTCACCAGACTTGCAATTAACACCGCGTTTATTATAAACACGAAACGAACCGGTTACCGTACGACACGGCTTACCAACATCTTCGCAGAAGTTTTTACCCCCTGAAGCACTACCCGTCATGACGCGTTGACCGTTTTCATCATAAGCAGCCCAGGCTGCTTCTTTAGGATCAAACACAAACGTTCGCTGACCTGTTGCAGCAATTTGTAATGGGAAATAATTACGTCCACGTTTATCCATTAAATAATGCATGGTGTGATGCATCACGCCATTGTCATCTGTCATGTAAGTTGACTCATCATCAATCACAGGCTCCATGCATGCTGAGAGCATGAAACAGAACGATAAGATACATAATATCTTTTTACTCATATAACAAAATCCTCTTCTAAAACAATATCAATCTTTTTATTTCTGCAGCCGACGATACTTAATTCGAGAAGGCCGATTGGCCGCATCACCTAAACGACGTTTGCGATCTTCTTCGTAGTCTGTGTAATTGCCTTCAATAAAGACAACAGACGAATCACCTTCAAACGCCAATAAATGCGTGCAAATACGATCCAAAAACCACCGGTCATGCGACACAACAATGGCAGAGCCAGGGAAGTTTAGCAATGCATCTTCTAGTGCACGCAGTGTTTCAACATCTAAATCGTTTGAAGGCTCATCCAATAACAAAACATTGCCGCCGCTTTTTAAAAGCTTTGCAAGATGCACACGATTGCGCTCTCCGCCTGATAAATGCCCCATTTTTTTCTGTTGATCGGCACCTTTAAAATTAAAGCGTCCAACATACGCACGCGAAGGCATTTGGAAAGAGCCAACTTGCATGATGTCGTGTCCGTCTGTAATTTCTTCCCATACGGATTTATTGTCGTCTAGTTCTCGATGTTGATTAACTGATGCAATCTTAACCGTATCACCAATGCGAATAACACCCGAATCAGGCGACTCTTGGCTAGTGATCATCTTTAAAAATGTCGACTTTCCTGCACCATTAGGACCAATGATGCCCAAAATACCACCTTTTGGTAATCTAAAGTTTAAGTTTTCAAATAATAATCGATCATTAAACCCTTTACTAAGAGCCTCACCCTCAATCACTAAATCGCCTAAACGATCACCTGGTGGAATGTACAATTCATTAGTTTCATTGCGCTTTTGGAATTCTTTTGAGTTCATCTCTTCAAATCGCGCTAAGCGTGCTTTATTTTTTGCATGTCGACCTTTCGGTGATGTACGTACCCATTCTAATTCTGCTTTGATCGCACGTTCATGAGAGGCTTCTTGTTTTTGCTCAGCTTGAATGCGTTTTTCTTTTTGCTCAAGCCATGCAGTGTAATTGCCCTCGTAAGGAATACCTTCGCCTCTGTCAAGCTCAAGAATCCATTTTGCGACATTGTCTAAGAAATAACGATCATGCGTAATAGCGACAACCGTACCGGCAAAATCTTCCAAATAATGTTCTAACCAAGCCACGCTTTCCGCATCTAAATGGTTGGTTGGCTCATCGAGCAATAGCATATCAGGGTTGGATAATAGTAATCGGCACAACGCGACACGGCGACGTTCACCACCGGACAATACATCTACCTTCGCATCCCATTCAGGTAAGCGTAATGCATCAGCAGCAATGTCCAATTGACGATCAAGTGCCCAGCCATCGCCTGCTTCAATCGCATGTTGCAAGTCACCTTGCTCAATCAATAAAGCGTTCATTTCATCGTCGCTCATGGGCTCGGCAAACCGCATGCTAATAGCGTCAAATTTTGCTAATTTATCACGCATGTCTGCCACAGCTTCATCGATAATTTCACGTACTGTTTTATTAGGATCAAGCACTGGCTCTTGCGCCAAATAGCCAATTTTAATGCCAGGTTGCGGTCTTGCTTCTCCATCGAATTGTGTATCCACACCCGCCATGATGCGTAATAATGTCGATTTTCCAGAGCCATTGAGACCTAATACGCCAATTTTGGCGCCAGGATAAAAACTCAGTGAAATATCTTTAAGAATGAATCGTTGATTTTCAACGACCTTACTCAAACGACTCATCGTAAAAACATACTGTGCCATACGTGCCCCATTGAAAATTTATACTAAAATCTACGTCCCGCGGTTTGTCCGCGGGCTCCAAAACTAGCAGTCAACTATGACCAATCTAAAATAACTTTTCCTGATTGACCAGAGGCCATGATTTGAAATGCATGTTGATAATCTGCCACTGGAAAATGATGTGTAATGACCGGTGAAACATCCAAACCACTTTGTAACATAGCAATCATCTTATACCATGTTTCAAACATTTCTCGACCATAAATACCTTTAATGATCAAACCTTTAAAGATAACTTGATTCCAATCGATCGGCGTTTCTTGAGGAGGAATACCGAGTAATGCCACATGCCCACCGTGATTCATGGCTTTGACCATATCATTTAATGCCATGGGGTTACCTGACATTTCTAATCCAACATCAAACCCTTCCGTCATCCCAAGCTCATCCATCACTTGTTGCATGGATTGATACTTCACATTCACCGCACGTGTCGCACCCATTTTCCGTGCAAGATCTAGTCGATAATCATTCACATCAGTAATCACAATATGGCGTGCACCAATATGACGCGCAATAGCAACCGCCATAATGCCAATAGGACCAGCTCCTGTGATTAAAACATCTTCTCCAACCATATCAAACGATAAAGCACAATGCGCGGCATTTCCAAATGGATCAAGAATAGAAGCTTGTTCCGCTGTAATAGAATCAGGCAATGCTAAAACATTTGTCGCAGGCAATGATAAATATTCAGCAAAGCACCCTGGTCGGTTAACACCTACACCTAATGTCTTACGGCATAAATGTTGGCGACCTGCACGACAATTACGACATAAACCGCATGTAATATGTCCCTCTCCTGAAACACGTTGCCCTTCTTTAAAACCTTTAACTTCACGGCCAACTTCAACAATCTCACCGAAAAATTCATGCCCAACCGTCATTGGAACAGGAATCGTTGCTTGTGCCCATTCATCCCAAGAATAAATATGAATGTCTGTGCCACAAATGGCCGTCTTTTGAATCTTAATTAAAACATCATTCACACCGCATGTCGGCATGGGAACATCTTCCATCCAAATACCAGGTTCAGGTTTTGCTTTTACCAATGATCTCATTATATAACTCCTTCAAAAACCTTTGATGCGTTAAGAAATAATCCCAAGCTCTCTACCAATTTTAGCAAATGCATGCAGCGCCTTATCTAAATGATGCTCTTCCAAAGCCGCAGACATTTGAGTACGAATACGTGCAAGCCCTTTCGGTACCACGGGGAATGAGAATCCAACGACATAAATACCTTCTTCTAACAAACGACTCGCCATGCGATTCGCCAACACTGCATCGCCTAACATTACAGGAATAATAGGATGCTCACCTGGAATTAAATTAAATCCAAGCTGGCTTAACCCTTGACGAAAGTAATGACTATTATGTTTTACTTTTTGAGCCAACATTATATTGTTTGTTAATAAGTCCAGCGCTGCAATCGATGTTTGTGTAATGACCGGTGCTAATGTGTTAGAAAAAAGGTAAGGACGAGAGCGTTGTCGTAACCAGGATACAATCGCTTTATTCGAAGAAGTGTAACCGCCAGAAGCACCACCAAGCGCTTTACCAAGGGTGCCAGTAATAATATCAACGCGCTCTGACACACCAAAATGCTCAGGCGTACCACGTCCTGTTTCCCCAATAAAACCTA
>JAGVJT010000048.1 GCA_020050955.1 Legionellales bacterium
ATCAATTGACATTGTTTGTTCTCCATTCACATGGCACTCAGCCCGATGAACGGGCTGAGTGAAATATTATTATTTACTGCCAACACGCTGACTTTACACCAGCATTTGGGATTGATTATTCTTCAGATGACGATTCTTGGGTAGTTGTGTTTGGTGTCGCAATTTCAACAAATTCAGCATTTGATGAAACTCCACCCACAGTATTACCTTGTCGTGCATCAAGAATTGCATCTGCAACGGCGCGTACATAAATATCAATTGCGCGCATAGAATCATCGTTTCCAGGAATAATGTAGTCAAGATTGTCAGGGCTATTGTTTGTATCCACAACACCGATAACAGGAATCTTCAATCGGCGCGCTTCTTCAACCGCGATGTGCTCAAAGCCAACATCCACGACAAAAAGAGCATCAGGCAAACCACCCATGTCTTCAATACCCCCCAAACTTCGCTCTAATTTTTCTAGCTCGCGCGTCAACATAAGGGCTTCTTTCTTAATCATGCCGTTAAAACCGCCTTCATCACGGCATTTTTTTAATTCTTTTAAACGGAAAATCGATTGGCGAACTGTTTTGTAGTTCGTTAACATGCCACCTAACCAGCGGTGATCAACATAAGGCATCCCGCAACGCTTCGCGTGTTCACGAATGCTTTCTTGCGCGGCACGCTTTGTACCAACAAACAAAATTTTGGATTTATTTGCAGATAAACGCCCGACGTAATTTAACGCATCGTTAAGAAGCGGTAATGTTTTTTCAAGATTAATGATATGGATTTTGTTACGTGAACCAAAAATGTATTCGCCCATTTTTGGATTCCAAAATCGTGTTCTGTGCCCAAAATGAGCACCTGCTTCAAGCAGTTCCCGCATACTAACTTTCATAGCTTCTCCAGGGTTAGGCCTCCACAATTCCCATGCAGAACCCATTTAAGGGACCCTTCTGCATGTGACGAACTGTGTGTGTCGTTAAAAATCGACGTGAGTATAACGCACTTCTTGCATGGTATCAATTTATAGCAGCAAGAATTGTGCCCTCCAGTGAGCCAAAACCAAGTCGATATTCACCAATTTGGCAAAAGCCAGTCATGATCACCGTATCGCCGTCTTCCAAAAATCGACGTTCTTCACCACCATTTAAGCGTAATGGTTCTGCACCATTAAATGTCATTTCCAACAAACTACCCCAGTTTTCTCGCTCAAAACCGCTGATTGTCCCTGTGCCAAATAAATCACCAGGTTTCATAATACAGTGATTGACCGTGTGATGCGCTAACATTTGCTCCATGCTCCAATACAACTCTTTGCAATTAGTGGTACAAATCTTCGTTCGTGTCGATGATCCTTTCGGCTGAATTTCAATATTCAATTGAATATCAAACTGTTTTGGAGAGGCTTGATAAAGGTATTCGCTTGGTACAGGGTCTTGTTTCGGCAACTCAACTCTTGCATCACGCAGTGCTTCAAAAGGTACGACCCACGGTGAAATCGATGTGGCAAAGCTTTTTGATAAAAATGGCCCCAATGGCTGATATTCAAAAGCTTGGATATCACGTGCACTCCAATCGTTCAGCAATACCATTCCAAATAAATGCTCAGGTGCTTTCTCAACGCTAATACGCTTGGCATCTTGGTTTCCCACACCAACAAAAACACCCATTTCTAATTCAAAATCAAGCTTACGCGATGCACTGTAAATAGGTGTTTCTTGACCTGCTAAAAGAATTAACCCTTTCGGTCGAGGAATCGCTGTTTGAGAAACCATCAACGTGCTCGCACGCCCATTGTAGCCGACAGGAAGATGCTTCCAATTAGGCAACAAGGCGTTTGCATTGCCTCGAAATAATCGCCCTACATTGGTTGCATGTTGCTCTGATGCATAAAAATCAGTAAATCCTTCTGTTTTAAAAGGCAATTGCATCGCCACATTTTTCACAGGAATTAACGCATGTTCAAGATAAGTGGCATGACCTTGTAACTCATTATTATCAATACTCAGCAATGTTTGGATACGACGACGCACAGCAGACCAACAGGCAGGGCCTTTGGCAGCAAATGCATTCAACGAACCTTGATTAAAATATAATTCATGCGACTCAATACGTAAAAGTCGCTTAGATTCTAACCATGTTAAATCTAATACAAAATCGCCGATGGCAACACCAACATGAGGTTGTGCGAACGCTTGTGACGTAAAAACACCATAGGGTAAATTGTGAATTGAAAATAGAGAGTTGTCTGCGCCGTCGACAAATGATTGAGATAATGCATGCTTTTCCATGAGAAGCTCTCCTAAATGAACAAAGTCCTTATCCTAACACGACATGAAAGTAGCTTCATCCATTGGATCTATGCTTATTCATGGTCTATAAGTTACATATAATGATCAACATGATCTAAATCATGATTGGATTGATCGAAAACAAATCTCAAGACCCTCGTTTGGCAGCATTGAATGCAAAAATAGTCATTTACAATCAATTAGCCGAACAAAACAATGAATTAGCGTTGCGACTTGTATTGCTCCAAGAAATCAATGCATTTTCAACCACGCTAAAATCCATCGCGCTTACAGAAGAATTTTCACCCCTTCTTGTACTCTTTA
>JAGVJT010000210.1 GCA_020050955.1 Legionellales bacterium
ACTGGCTTTAGTTTACTGTTATCACCTCTGACTACTAACACTGTTGAAGCTGGATTGTTTGATACGTTAAAAAGTTTTGCAGGTAAAGCAGCTGGAGCAATGCGAAAAGTTGCGCACTCTCCATTCGGTAAACTGGCTCTATCGGCAGGTGGGGTAGCGATTGCCTCAAAATTTGGATCTGACGCAGGTATGTTATTCCATAGCGCGTCACAAAGTTTACATTTAGCAGACCTAGAAGACACCCAAGCTGATGAATATGACCAACAAGCCCAAAATGCAGAAGATGATGGCAACCAGCAACTTGCCATGGAACATCGTCAAACAGCGCAACTACACCGTAATTTAGCGGCACACTATCGCTCGATGCATGAAAAACATAAACAACGGTACAACGATGAGTCTGAAAGTGATTTTGATGATGACTATAATCAAAATGTAGCTCCCAAACTGCATGAACACGCTAGAAAGCATTACCCTGAAAAAATTAACGATGATGACGGGGAAGAAAGCGATGATGGCAATGATGGCGATAGTGACGATGATGGCGATCAATATTGAGACACGCTAAAATCATGAAAATAAAGCCTCTTGTTTGAGGCTTTATTTCTTTACGTTAAGATCATCTTAATACTTTCTTGTTATCATTACATATACGAATTTAAATCATAAAAGGATAGAATAAATGAAAAAAATAATCTTGCAATGTTTAGCAATATTTTCCTTCTTAGGAATAATATACGCACCAAAAATCCTGGAGGCAAGAACGTCTCATGCTCAACAACACCATGAAGCACACAAAGGTAAACCTCATAAAGCCAATGCTCCCAAAAATCATGCTGTAAAAGAAAAGGGCGGGCATAATGGTCATAAAGCAAAAGAACAAGTAGGTCATGCAGCTCCAAAACACAATGTGAAAGGTACTAAAAAACATGGTGCAAAAGAACATGAAGGATCAAAAGGTCCTAAACACAAAGCAAATGATGGAGAAAAGGGTACTCACATAAAGGGACATACCGTAGACGGTCATAAAAATAAGCAGAAAACGAGCAAAGACAAGCCAGGAAAAAAGTGGAAAAAATCAAAACGCAACAAAAACTCTCAAGGTAGAATAAAAGGTCAAAAAGTAAACTCTAAGAAAAACAGAAAGCCACATAAGAATTCAAACGATGATGCAAGTGGATCAAGCGGGGGCGCCGCAGCTGCAGCTGCACCCGCGGCTGGAGCTGCCGGGGATAATTCTGATAACAATGGTGGCGGTGCTAGTGGTGCAGGAGGTGGCAACCCAAGCAGTGGTGATGACAATGCCGGTGCAGGTAATGGCAGTGATGACAATACCGGTGCTAGCCCTAGTGATGGTGGCAATGACAATACCGGTGATAATCCTAATGATGGCAGCAATGACAATGCCGGGGCCGGAGATGGTGGCAATGACAATGCCGAAGGTGGCGACGGTGCGGGAGATGACAGTAATGGTGGTGATGACCAGTAAATATACCGCAAGACTCAATAAAAAGCTTCCGAAAGGAAGCTTTTTATTTTTGTTAGCTTCAATTTAGTGTATATTTTGCCTGTGATTAATTAGCCTAAGGTATCTTTGTGTCTATCATCTTGTTTCTGATCATTGTTCTGATCTGTCTTATTTTAAGCGGATTCATTTCTGCCGTTGAAACTGCGTTTACAGCAGCCTCGAAAGGCAAGTTGCAAAACTTTATTAAGAAAGGCAACCGCAAAGCTGCAGAAGTCGAAAAGCTGCGTCGCTCTAACATGTCTGACATTATTGGCGCCTTACTCGCCAGCGAAACACTACTCGAAGTTTCTGCTACAGCTGTTGCAACTGCGGCACTCACCAGCGTTTTTGATGAAGCAGGTGTTATGATGGCCACCGTCATCATGACTATTCTGATTATGATCTATGGTGAAATCATCCCCAAAATTTACGCATATTACTATCCTGAGAAAATCGCCATCAAAACAATTGGGTTCATCAAGGTATTTCTAAAAGTCTTTAAACCCTTACTTCGATTAACCAATCTGATTGCACGGATCTCCCTAAGATTAGCTGGTGTCGGTTCCAAAGAAACAGATCCGAACGAAAGTGTGGATGAACTTAAAGGTGCGATCGCCCTTCATGCGCATATGGGCTCTAAAGCCCAAAATGAAAAAGTCATGATGGAAAGCATCCTTGACCTTGCCGATGTCAGTGTTGATGAAATTATGACTCACCGAAAAAACATGGTGATGATAGATGCGTTAATTCCAATGGATAAAATATTAGAGCAAGTTTTATCCAGCCCCTATACCCGTCACCCTGTTTGGGAACACAACCGCGAAAACATTATTGGCATTCTGCATACAAAGGATCTGTTACGAGCCATTGCTCGCCACGAGGGTGATATTTCAGAAATCAATATTAAAGATGCTTGCGTAAAACCATGGTTTATACCTGAATCAACGTCTCTGTTGGATCAATTAAATGCGTTCCGTGAACGACGCGAACACATGGCCTGTGTTGTCGATGAATACGGGGCATTACTGGGTATCGTGACCCTTGAAGACATTCTAGAAGAAATCGTCGGTCAAATTGATGATGAGCACGACGTTACCGTTCCAGGCGTTCGCAAAGAAGGCCCTCATACGATCTCAGTGCACGGGTGGGTCACTTTGCGGGATCTTAACCGAGAATTTGATTGGGATCTTCCCGACGAAGAAGCCGCTACTTTGGCGGGACTTATTATCTATGAAACGGAACAAATCCCTGAAATCGGGCAAGAATTCATGATTCATGGTTTAAAATGCAAAATTATTGCTCGCAAACGTAATCAAATTACTCGCATTCGCATTACCTATCCCGAAACACCTGAACACATGCAATAAGACTATGGCCGGAACAAATCGAAGCGCAACAAATCTGCACACCAATGGTCCCAGCATCATCTTGGTTGAACCTGCCTTGCCCGAGAATGTGGGCATGACAGCGCGCGCCATGCT
>JAGVJT010000077.1 GCA_020050955.1 Legionellales bacterium
ACACATCTAAAGGTGATATCCGATTGCAATTGGATGCAGAAAATACGCCTGTGACTGCAGAAAACTTTTTAGACTATGTTCGTCGTGGTTTTTACAACGACACAATTTTTCATCGTGTCATTGATGGCTTTATGATTCAAGGCGGCGGTTTGAATGCTCAAATGGAAACAAAAGCGACTGAAAAATCTATTAAAAACGAAGCTAAAAGTGCTAAACCTAATAAACGCGGCACTATTTCCATGGCTCGAACGTCTGATCCTCATTCTGCAACAGCCCAGTTTTTTATTAACTTGGTGGATAACACGTTCTTGAATTTTAGCGGTGAACATAATTACGGTTATTGTGTGTTTGGTGAAGTGGTTGAAGGAATGGATATTGTTGATGCTATTGCAAAAGCTAAAACAGGACAATCTCGCGGTCATTCAGATGTTCCCGTTGAAACGATTACGATTCATTCGATCACTGAAATTGCCTAATCTTTGTTGATGCTGTATCACAAATCAATGTGGCACAGCATCAACTGTTTTCTCATCAAGATGAATTGTCAACACGCCTTGTTTTCAGCTAAGATGAACGCACGGTGTCATTCTTCAAAGAGATGGAATGAGTGCAGAAAATGGAACAATTGAGCCAAGCATTGTTGATGCAATGCAAGCTCAACGTGCACGGTTGATGAGTGCAGATAGTTTTGATGCTGTTGCACAAATTGAGATTATTTATCAATTGTGGTGGCGATGGGCAGACTTTCATGTGTTTATTACAACGCCTGTGTTTGAGATTTATTCTCCTCCCCATGTGATTCTTCCTGAGCGTCTTGATAGCGATACTTATGAATTTGTATACCCTATTATGGATTACGGTGATAGATTCAGCACCTCAAAAGGACTAGATAGTCTCTCTGCGGGCTTATCTATGTGGAAGTTATATTGCACCATCGAAAAAATCATTGCCTTACTTATCGAGCGTTTAAAAACAGGCGGGGTTTCTACAGAAACAGAAGTACAAATCGCGTTTGCAGGTCATGAATTGGCGCAGCGCAAGGGCTTTGAATCAGTGATTAACTTATCTTACAACGTTGTGGTGACTAATTTTGACCCAGGTGTTTGGGGCGAGCGTTATTTGCAGACAGTTAAGCGTCTTGCAGATAAAGGATATGGTTATCCTTCAGCAGCTCCTCGCGATTTATATCGTCGTCTTCCTGGCGAAATGCGTGTGTCACCTCGCTAAATAAATATTTGCGCCATGGCTTGTTTGATTGCATTGTCAAGTCATGACGCCTTCTTAACATCTTCGTAAAAAGAGCGAGCGTCAAAGCTTTGCGGACAATTCACTGAGTGATATACTCTCTTTTCTCTCAATTATTTATGAGGCATCTGAGTGAATCATCAACGACCCGTTAACCTTGATTTGGGTAGTCTTAAGTACCCTCCCATGGCCATTGCATCTATTTTTCATCGATTATCAGGGCTTGCGTTGTTTGTATTGATGCCGGTGATGCTTTATTGGCTAAGTTTATCGTTGCGTTCAGAGACGTCTTTTTCTGAGCTACAAACTATGTTGATGAACCCTTATTATAAAGCATTGCTTTGGATCTTTAGCACAGCATTGACTTATCACGTTCTTGCCGGATTTCGTCATATGATGATGGATTTAGGATTAGGTGAGAGTGCTGCGATGGGGCGCTTAAGTGCGATCGGTGTTATTGCACTTGCTGCATGTGGTGCGATTTTAATGGGAGTTTGGATATGGTAACAAACGTGACAAGCCTCACAGGGAATGGTTTAAAAGATTGGCTCATTCAGCGACTAACGGCCGTTTATTTTGCTGCATTTTCTTGTTTTTTATTGGGCTTTTTATTGACGCATCCCCATCTTCAATACAGCGATTGGGTGATATTGTTTGATAAGCCTGTGTTTCAAATCGCAAGCTTCATTGCGTTGATTGCACTCACATTGCACTCATGGATTGGTATTTGGACCGTGACGACAGACTATTTGACATGCACGGCATTACGGCTTTCTTTACAATCACTTGTTTTCTTGATGCTGTTAGGGCAACTGGTGAGTGGTTTTATGATTATTTGGGGGCGATAACCATGGCTGTTGCACGACATACCTTTGATGCCGTTATTATCGGTGCTGGTGGCGCAGGAATGAGAGCTGCGTTACAAATGGCTAATTCTGGCTTGAAAGTGGCGTTATTATCGAAAGTTTTTCCAACACGTTCTCATACTGTGTCGGCTCAAGGTGGGATTACAACAGCACTTGGTAATGCCGATGAAAACGACGATTGGCGTTGGCACATGTATGATACGGTTAAGGGTGCTGATTACATTGGTGATCAAGACTGTATCGAATATTTATGCAAGACAGGTCCTGAAGTTGTGTATGAACTTGAACACATGGGTTTGCCATTTTCTCGTATGGACAATGGCAAAATTTATCAGCGTCAGTTCGGCGGTCAGTCAAAAAACTTTGGAGGCGAGCAAGCTGCTCGTACGTGTGCTGCGGCAGACAGAACCGGTCATGCCTTGTTGCATACTTTGTATCAGCAAAATTTGAAAGCTAAAACGCATGTTTTTAGTGAGTGGTTGGCGTTGGATTTTGTGAAAGATGCAAGTGGTCGAATTGCTGGGGTTACTGCATTATGTATTGAAACGGGAGAGGTTGTTTTTTTTCAATCTCGTGTTTGTATTTTAGCAACAGGTGGTGCCGGTCGTATTTATCAGTCGACAACTAATGCACACATTAACACCGGTGATGGTTTTGGTATGGCATTACGTGCAGGCTTACCGCTTCAAGACATGGAAATGTGGCAATTTCATCCGACAGGCATTGCTGGTGCTGGCACGCTTGTGACCGAAGGTTGCCGTGGTGAAGGTGGCTATTTGATCAACAAAGATGGTGAGCGTTTCATGGAGCGTTATGCGCCACATGTCAAAGATTTGGCCTCTCGAGATGTGGTCGCACGTGCGATTGCATTAGAGCTTCGAGCAGG
>JAGVJT010000183.1 GCA_020050955.1 Legionellales bacterium
GTCTTTAGTGGCCAAATATCTGCAGCAACAAGGTGTAAGCTCGTTTCGTGTGGCAAGCCGCACACCTGAAAGTGCGTTGAAGCTTGCATCAAAACTTCATGGTCAGGCGTTTAATATTAGCGACATTCCTCATCAATTGCCTTATGTGGATGTGGTCATTTCAGCCACCGCATGCCCCTTACCCTTTATTAACAAAGCCATGGTTGAGCCTGCCTTAACCATTCGACAGCATGCACCAATGTTTTTTCTTGATTTAGCCGTGCCACGTGACATTGAAGCGGATGTTGGTGAGCTTGATGGCGTGCATCTTTATAACATTGATGATTTACACCTTGCGATTGAAAAAGGTATGGTTGAACGACGTGCGGCAGCCTTACTAGCTGACCAACTGATTGATGATAAAATAGATGATTATCATCGTTGGAGTCGCGCGCAACGCGCAAATACCGTGATTTGTGATTATCGTAATCACATGCAAGATTTAGCGCAGCATGAATTACAACGCGCCACACAAAAATTAGCACTTGGCCAATGCCAATACAGCGTCTTGTCTGAATTTTGTGAACGCTTGGTCAACAAGCTAACACACATGCCAACACTTGGCTTACGTCAAGCTGCCTCCGATAGCCGTGATGAATTACTTGATCTTGCGCGCTATTTATTTAATACCGCCTCATTGGATACGTCTTCTCATGAAAAAATCACTTGAAACCAGACTTGAACAATTGATTGAACGCTTTGAAGAAGTCAATCATTTGTTGTCTGACGCAAGTATTATTGCTGATCAACAAAAATTTAAAACGCTTTCAAAAGAATATGCGCAACTTGAGCCAATCGCAACTTGTTATCAAGATTATCTAAAAGCACGTAAAAATCTTACATCACTCGAGGAATTAATTGACAGTGGTGATGTTGATTTGGCGTCCCTTGCACTTGATGAAAAAAAAGCAGCCGAAGAAGAACTTGAAACACTGGATAAAGCATTACAACAACATTTACTTCCTAAAGATCCTGACGACGAACGCAATATTTATCTCGAAGTTCGTGCCGGCACCGGCGGCGATGAAGCAGCCATTTTTGCAGGTGATTTATTTCGCATGTACAGCCGTTATGCTGAAACACAAGGCTGGCAGACAGAGGTCATCAGTGCAAATCATGGTGAGCACGGCGGATTTAAAGAAGTCATTGCGCGCATCAGTGGGCATAATGTGTATGCACAATTAAAGTTTGAATCTGGCGCACATCGTGTACAACGCGTGCCCGAAACAGAATCACAAGGGCGCGTACATACTTCCGCATGTACCGTTGCAATTTTACCGGAAGTTGATGAAATCGATGCTGTTGACATAAGCTCCGATGAACTTCGCATCGACACCTATCGTGCATCAGGTGCTGGCGGACAGCACGTGAATAAAACCGACTCAGCTATTCGCATCACTCACTTACCCACCGGTGTTGTGGTTGAATGCCAAGATGAGCGTTCGCAACACAAAAACCGTGCAAAAGCGATGGCATTATTAAAAACACGCTTACTCAATGCTGAACAAACTAAGCAACGTCAAGAACAAGCACAAATTCGCAAATCATTGGTAGGAAGTGGTGATCGTTCAGAGCGAATTCGAACGTATAATTTCCCACAAGGCCGTCTCACCGATCATCGTATTAATTTGACCATCTATCAACTTGCAGATGTGATGGAAGGTGAGCTAAACGAAGTCATCGACGCACTAAAACGCGAACACCACGCAGAGCTTTTGGCTGAATTAAGCCCTCACGATGAACATTAAAAAAGCACTAGAACACGCAACACAGGTTCTTAAAGAAAGCCCGAGTGCGCGTCTTGATGCCGAATTATTGTTAGCTCACATCTTACACGTCACACGTACGTTTCTTTATACACACACAACTGATGCCCTTGAATCAACAACATGGGACGCATTTCAACGTGCTATCAACGCGCGTCGCGACGGCCATCCCATTGCTTATTTAACAGGTAAACGCGACTTTTGGTCATTTTCTTTGCACGTAAGCCCCGCAACATTAATTCCACGTCCTGAAACAGAATTGTTAGTCGAATGCGTCTTAACGCATTTTCATGATCGTAAACATCTTCGCATCCTTGATTTAGGCACAGGTTCTGGAGCGATTGCACTTGCATTAGCACTCTCAAATCCAACTTGGGAAATTGTTGCCTGTGATATGAGTCAAGAGGCACTTGACGTTGCAAAGAAAAATGCACATGAACTTCGCGTACAAAATATCTCGTTTATCCAATCAAATTGGTTTGAATCCATTGCTCACCAATCATTTGATGGTATTGTTTCAAACCCGCCTTACATTTGCGAAAATGACCCCCATCTTACACAAGGTGATTTACGCTTTGAGCCAACACAAGCACTAAGCAGTGGACCTGATGGACTTGATGCACTCACCCAAATCATTAAACAGGCGCAATCTTACTTAAAACCGAGTGGATTGCTTATCATGGAGCACGGTTACTCGCAAGCCACGGCTGTGTCTGAGCTACTTCGGGAAGCTCACTATCATACGGTGCATTCATGGCCTGATCTTCAAGGTCATCTGCGTGTAACACAAGGATTTTCGCAAGCGTCTGATACGCTCTCTGCAATTCTTCCGGTGTAGTCGAATAAGGCGGTAAAAGGTACACGGTTGTTCCTAAAGGTCGTAATAACAAACCTTCGTTTAAACAAGCTGACTTTAAATAAGCATAAGTTTGTTCTGGTTTAGTCGTTAAAACATCAAAAGCAGCAATGCTACCCTGAAGGCGTGTATGCTCAACCAAACGACAAGTTTGTGCTAAAAGTGCAAGCCCTTGTCGATGAGTTTCTTCAATTGCTTGGATTGCGTCTTGTGTAGAAGATTTCGTTAATAAAGTAAGCGATGCAAGAGCTGCAGCGCACGCTAAAGGATTCGCCGTGTAAGAATGCCCATGCGCAAAAGCATAATGCTCATCGGTTAAAAATGCATGGTACATGTCATTGGTGGTCACCGTGAGCGCCAAGGGCAAAAACCCCCCTGTAATGCCTTTGGATAAACACAAAAAATCCGGTAATACATCAAGATTATCCAGTGCGAACAATGTTCCCGTGCGGCCAAACCCTGTCATCACTTCATCAAAAATAACTAGAATTCCAAATTGACGCACACGTGCTACCACCGCATTGATAAACGCAGGCCGACACATCCGCATGCCGCTTGCACCTTGCACAATGGGCTCTAAGATAATGGCTGCAATGTCGCTACCATACGTTAATAAATGATGATCAAGGCATAAAAGAGCCGCCTCCTCTTTCGCGTCGACATCCGCATCATCAAGCCATGTTGCAGGAAATGGCACACTCAATACATTAAAAAAGAACGATTGAAACGGGTCATGATAACCTGATTTTGCACCAACAGACATGGCGCCAAACGTATCACCATGGTAACCAGATCGGAAGAGCACA
>JAGVJT010000186.1 GCA_020050955.1 Legionellales bacterium
AATATCGTTTAATTGTAACATATTGTTCAAAAAATAACTCAATCCATCCAGCGTTTTAAATTCATCACTTGCATACGCACGCCTCATCGTTTTGCTTTTTAATGATGCACGAGGACCTATTTCAAAAAAACTCGTCATGCCATGCTCTCTTACCATTCGCATCGCCCATCCCCAATGCAGCGGCTCTGATAATTCTTTCGATAAAATCGAAATCATCGAGGGTGTCTCTAGTATCACTTCTTGTGTTAAAGCATTGAGCACAGGAAGATGCATCACCCGGTTAATGAATGGTTGTAAATAAGCATCAAAAAGCACGCTTGCCTCAGCAAGCAATGGCGTGTGAGACGGGACACGGACGCGGAGTAACTCGATTTTACTCACCCCCATGTTACGCGCCGCATGCATAAGTGCATTTAGACAAGGCAAAAGCCCTGCAACAACCACATGATCATCATTTTCAATCGCGATAAAACAGTGATGCTCATCACATAACTGCGTTATTTGATTTCGCATCACATGATCTTTTAAAACGGCCATGCCTGCGTCTGACGTCATTTTTTCTGTCACCTGCCACATCAATTGTGCACGTGTTTTTACAAGTGTTAAGCTCTCTTCAAGTGTTAATGATGCACTCGCACAAAAAGCCAATGCTTCTCCTAAGCTATACCCCATCAACATCAACTCTGTCTGATGAAACAAAGGCTTTATGCAATGAAAAATACCTAATGATAAGATAGCAAGGATTAATGGTGTATCAATGGCATCATCACAACAGGTTAAAACAACATCTTCATCAAACAAATCCTTTTGCATGAAATCACTGGCATCACGCAGCCATTGCATGCCTTGGTTATTTGACATTAAAAGCCGAAACATGGCTTGGTGTTGAAAGCCCTGCCCTGAAAATGCAATCACAAATGACATCGTAATCCTTGATGAAAGAGTTGCCCGATAAAAAGCAGCACGGCAATTAAATCACCCACACCACCAGGGCTTATGCGTTGTGATGAAAATAAGTCGTGAAGCTTCAGTGCTTTGTGACGACGTAGAACCAAACATGATTCTTCTAAAAGTGCATACGCATGCTTTTTTGCACCCATGAGCCCATCCCAGCCACAACGATGCAGGATGTTTGTATCATCAATATGCCATAATAAATACCCATAGGCATACAAACAGCAATCATCAAGCGAACGTGTCTTTTCATACAAAGAAATAAACCGTGAAAAAAACTCAAAAACAACCCAATACCCTTCGCGTGCCATTTGTGTCGCATCCGTTAATACTTTCGCATCACGCGCGATAGCCGCTTGTGTTTGATGGTACTGAAGAAAATGCGCCCAATCGCGAATCAACTGACCATGCAAATTCTGGGGGGCATTTAATCGTTTTGCGCGAATAAGGCGTGCAGATGAAATACAGCATAATCCTAAAGCAAAAATAGCCCCTCGATGTGTATTGACTCCTTTGGTTGCAAGAAACATCACATGCTCTGCAGAAATGGCTCGTTGCTTTAATGCATCAAACGAAGCATCCGTTAGCCCCATAAGCACGATTTCATAAAAATAATGGCGTAATGTCGATAAACTTCGATAAAACGTACTCCCGTCCATATCATCATGGGCACCTGCGTCCACAAAACTCACAAGACCAGGCTTAGGATAAGCTTTCACTTCATAATAGAGCGCTTTAACAGCTAGTCTGGCAAGGTATCGTGCTATTTTTTTGGTAGAAGCATCATAAAGCGGGATACATGTCATGAAGTTTTTTTCGTTCCAAAAGATAAGGACCTTGCACCGTTTTCACAAGAACATGAGGATTTTTTGCGTTCAATAACTCCCAAATCCCCACATCCCCCACGCCAAAAAATCGTATTTCACCATCCACGGAATAAGGCACGTGTTGTTGCAATACCATGATATTTTGTTTTAAAAAAGACAACGACTCATTGTCATATTCCACCAAAATATCCACATCCGACTTTGCATGCACGTACTCTTTTTTTGATAAAAATTGAAATAAATAAGAGCCATAAAATTGCATGCTTTTTTCCAGCAAAAGCTCAGGATAAAGAAGGGTTAATTCAGGTAATGGTTTATGTTCGACAATATCACGCACATGAACACATAAGCTGGCGCGATATTTCACATTATCATACAAAATCAACACACCTAAATAAACGTTATAAGCCTCTTTCATCTGAGGTTGTTGTGTAAACACGCACGGTAAGCCTTGTTTAATCCAATCAAGTATTAAGAAAAAAAATGCTTTTGAATAAGACGAAGGTGATACTATCTCAGGCGTTGTATCAGGATGAAGATAAATCAATTGATGACGCATCATCATGCATCAGCCATGACTTTTTGCATCACAGTGTACGCAAGCTTTCGCCCACCTCTTTTATGCCCTAAATAAGCTCGTCTATCCTCGGTATCATGTAAAGCATGTTCTGCACATAACGCCTTAGGCATATCCTCTAGCGCAACAACCTCATGAACACCACCTAACTGGTAAAAATTAGCAACGCCAGGAGCAAAAATAGGTGACGATTTACTCAATGCGCGTAATGTTTCAAGATCAATTTTAGTCACCTTTGACATCCCTTCCAACCACATAACAGCCACTTGTGCATCAGGCAATGCAAAGATTTTATCTGCCATCAAACCATACGCAATAAACGCACCGCCAATGGCTTTATTATAGATCAATGAGCACAACCGATGCCCTTGTTGTCGGATCATGTCCAAGCATTGAATGGTATGGGCAAAATATTGGTGCATGGCTAACCATTCATCACGCTTTGTTAAAGACTGCCCAATCACATCGACCAACAAAAAAATAGGCTGCTTATCATTTAGCACAAGAAGCTCGAGGCATTTTTCTGCAAAAATCAAAGCTTGTTCAACACCAAATGACGTTTGTTCCCTCACACCAAGGATGTGAAAAAAATAATCATTAATCTGCCCACTCCCCCAAATCACATTGGCATGCTCATGAACGGTATGCGAGGTAAAAAGAGCGGTTAATACTGTTTGATAGGTTCTCATTTATCCACGCCTCTCTTTTCTCGAATTCGCACGGCTTCTTTCAAAAAAACACAGTCATTCGCGTCAAATAAATCCACTGTACACTTAGGATATGCGTCTTTGAGATAACTGCCTTCCTCCTCATAACCCTCTGTTGCATCAAATCGGGCTTTTAATAACGCATGCGTTTCTTGCAATGATTGAACGGTGAGACGGCGAGGTTGTGAAAGAACCTCACGAACCGTGCGACGAACATCCTCCATCGCATGACTAATGTAGGCATCTGCAGCATGTTGTAAATAACGTGTTTTACCGCCATAAACACGCCAAATCAAGGCTTTATCTTGTGCATCAAATACCTCAACGCCCTTCACCGCTTGAATCACTTCAGGACCCGATACACCTATTCGGCTGATTTCACTTACAATAATATAATCCAAGCAACTCGCAATAATGCCCATGCCACCAAATGCACCATTTTTTCCGCAAATTACACCAATGGTTGTCACACCCGCATGTCTAGCATTTAGCAAGGCACGGATGATTTCTGAAATCGCAATCTCACCTGCATTCGCTTCATGTAAACGCACACCACCACTGTCAATCAACAAAATGACAACTTGAATACGCTGCATTTTCGCGACGTTGAATAATGCGGTTAATTTAGCACCATGAATCTCGCCAACAGAACCACCCATAAAGTCTTTTTGTTGTGCACCAATCAACACAGGAAGATCATCAAACATCCCTTTACCAATCACAAGACCGTCATCCGCTTGTCCAGGGATATTCAGTTTTCGCAAATAAGGACTATAACCATCTGTTAACCACTCTGAAAACGAATGAGGCGTCAGTAATGCGTTAATACGCTCTCGTGCATTCAATTCTAAATAATGTTGTGGTATCGCTCGTTTATCTTGAAAAAGTTCGAATGCTTGTCGCAGTCGCAACGCGACAACGGCAGGCGTTGCACCATGATCATTTAACGTAAATAACAATCCGCCCAGGGAATATTCATTGCAAAAATCCCGAATCACCCGTTTCCATAACGGCTTAAAATGCTCAATGGCTGTTGTCACCCTGAAAAAAACATCACACGAATCATGAGGCTCAACAATCACTTCTAAATTACCAGAACCCACCACACCACAAACCACACGTGTACCATGGCATGCTTGGTGTTGTGTTTTGATTCGAATCGTAAATTTTTCCATGTTCTTACCAAGTTCTAAATCGTGTTGTTGGTTGATAAAGTCCATGAGAGGCATTCACCAAGTCACGCATGGATTTCGCAGCTAACAAGTCTCGTGTGGCATGAGATAGCCTGATGTTCAAATCTTCAGGCCGCTGAATCACGCCTCGCGCTCGTAAATCACTTACAAGTTTTAAGTTGCGTTTTAACCCAACCGGCGTGTAACCTGCCACACCACGAATCGCATGTTCACGCTCTTTTAAATTACGACACAATAATAAGTTAGCAATGCCCTCTTCTGTCACCACATGCGTGACATCATCTCCATAAATCATCACAGGAGGAAGAGCGGCGTGCATGTCCTTTTGCAGTGTCCATGCATCAAGGGCTTCAACAAACGTAGGTGTCGTAGGCCCTTGAAATGTTTCAATCATTTGAATGACCAATTTTCGACCACGAGGCATTTTATTCGAGGAAACCGTTTGCCGCTCTTGGCCCGCTTTTAGCCAAGCAAAAGAGGCGTGCCGACGTCCCGCAGGATCGCATCCCATATTAGGCGCCCCGCCAAACCCCGCGATACGTCCACATGTTGCGGTACTGCTATTGCCCTCAGTATCCATTTGTAACGTCGCACCAATAAAAACATCACACGCATAATGCCCAGCTAATTGCCCTAACATACGATTAGAACGCAATGAGCCATCTCGTCCAGTAAAAAACACATCTGAACGCGCCGCCACGTAATCATTCATCCCAACTTCTCCGCCCACGGCATGAATGGATTTAATAAACCCTTGTTCAATCGCGGGAATAAGCGTTGGCAATGGGTTCACCATCCAGTGACTACAAATTTTGCCTTTTAAACCCAATTCAGCCGCATAAGTCGGCAAAAGTAATTCAATCGCACACGTGTTAAACCCAACACCATGATTAAGTGTGTTCACTTGATACGGTGCATAAATGCCCTTAATCACCATCATTGCCATAAGAATTTTAATATCATCGATAAGTGCAGGGTCGCGCGTGAATAACGGTTGAATCGGTGCTTTATCAGGGCTTTTAACAATCAAATCTACCCAACCACCCGGAATATCAACACGCGGAAGCTTTTTGACAATTTCATTGACTTGCACCACGACCACACCGTGTTTAAACGATGTTGCCTCAATCAGTGCCGGTGTTTCTTCCGTATTTGCACCAGTGTATAAATTGCCTTCAAAATCAGCTTGTTCTGCGACTAATAAACAAACATTCGGTGTTAAATCCATCACCAATCGCGCATAAAGCTCATTATACGTGTGAATGTTTCCAATATTGATTTGATTGCGCTGCACCATAGTCGCAAGCCGAACAGATTGAGGGCCTGCAAAGGCAAAGTCGATTTTATGCGCGATTTTTTTCTCAAAAATCGTTAAATGCTCTGGTAAAACAATGGCCGATTGCACCATGTGTAAATGATGAATCGACGTAGGATCTAACTGCAGTAAAGCTTTAGCAAGAAAATGGGCCTGTTTTTGATTATCACCTTCAATGCAAACGCGATCACCTGCACGAAGCACACAAGAAAGTGCACGAACAATGTTTGAAGCCTCGATAAATTTACCTTGCTTGACGTAAGGAAAAACGGCTTGCATTCTCGTGTCATATTGCTTTTTTTCGTTGTTCCACATCATCCCTTATGCACAACATTTGGTTTGTCACGGTGCGCTAAATCACTATCGGCACAATGCATTATTTTGAATAAAGATTAATCTGTCACACCCTATCAAACAATTCAACTCTTTGTCAGTTTGTTGCATTATTTTTAAAATTGTCGTTACAATAATGCTCACGTCATCAAATAAGACAACAACAATGATCATTAAAGACTCCCAAGAGCTCACTCGTATCCTAGAACGCTTTACAGGACACAAAATTCATCTTGAGAAAGAATCGTTTTTCAAATCTTTTTCACTTGGGTTTTTCACAAGAAATGTTATCCCTACCTTTCATGCCGATATTCCATTAGACATCACCGATATTTACGCTTGTTACAAACAACACTATCAATGTGCACATTCAACATTTAATGCTTTTTTATACTACCACTTAATTCAAATCATGAAAAAACCTGAGTTTGCTTATTTTCGTTATCGTTACATTAACAACGAATGGTATTGCTTTGATAATCCTCCCTTCTTTATTTCCGTCACATTATCATCAACCTTACAACAGAATGGCTTTTTTATTGAAAACACAGCAAACATGACATGGCATGAATTTGTTCGTGCTTATAAAACAGGGATTGATGAACAACGTCAAACAACCACACCAACATTTGCAAGCGATCTCAGCTGGTATGCCATTCCTCATCAATTTACCAGCATGCCCTTTTATTTCACTGGATACACACCGTCTCAAAAACATGATGACAATAACGCTCATGCACCGTGGGTTGTCGCTAGCGCAAGAAAAACCGAAGGCGAGCGCACAATGATGACGCTTTCTTACACATTGTCACATGCAAGCTCGCTCCCAATAGAGCTTCATGCTTTTCAAGCACAATTAGAAAAAGCATTGAAGTATGTTCCTGAAAAACATCGCATCACTCATTACTTTAAACCAGTGGAAAATCAACAGACGACAAGCTCAGAAAAGCAAGCAGGGGCAACGACGAGCTCTCTCTCTATGCTCGAGATGACGTAACAACACGTTTTTTCGAGCATAACGAGATGACGAACAAAGGCAATGTACCACCTTAAACATTAAACCGAAAATGCATGACATCACCGTCGCGCACAACATATTCCTTACCTTCGAGACGCAACTTTCCAGCCTCTTTCGCGCCTTGCTCGCCACGATAAGCGACAAAATCATCATACGCGGTGACTTCTGCACGGATAAAGCCTTTTTGAAAGTCGGTATGAATCACACCGGCCGCTTGTGGTGCGGTTGCGCCACTTGGAATGGTCCAAGCACGCACTTCTTTAACACCTGCAGTAAAATAGGTTTGCAAGCCAAGAAGCGCATAACCTGCTCGAATCACACGGTGAAGACCTGGTTCGCTTAAGCCTAAATCAACCATGAATGCTTCTCGATCTACTTCGTCTAACTCTGCAATTTCAGACTCTGTTGCAGCAGACAAAGCGACTACCATCGCCTTCTCTTGTGCAGCGTACTCACGCACAACGTCTAGTAATGGGTTATTTTCATAACCTTCATCATCAACATTGGCAATGTAAAGTACAGGCTTCTCTGTCAATAAGCATAAGCGCTGACTAATCAATCGCTCCTCTGCTGTCAATGACAATATGCGAACCGGTAATCCTTCATCTAAGTGTACTTTTATTTTTTCTAAAACCGCTTTTTCAAACAATGCTTCTTTATTGCCACTTTTACTGTTTTTAGCTGTTTTCAAAAGCGCTTTTTCGACCGTATCCATGTCGGCCAAAGCAAGCTCGGTATTAATCACTTCGATATCATGAATAGGATTCACACGTCCTTGCACATGCACCACATCAGGATGTTCAAAACATCGCACCACGTGTGCAATCGCGTCGGTTTCACGAATATTGGCTAAAAATTTATTGCCAAGACCTTCGCCTTGAGAGGCGCCTTTTACCAAGCCCGCAATGTCCACAAACTCCATGACTGTTGGCACAACGCGCTCTGGCTTTACAATATCACTTAAAGCAGACAAACGCGGGTCCGGAACGGTAACCATCCCAACATTAGGCTCAATTGTACAAAAAGGGTAATTAGATGCTTCGATTCCCGCTTGTGTTAACGCATTAAAGAGCGTCGACTTACCTACATTCGGCAATCCAACAATACCGCATTTAAATCCCATGTTGTTGTTCCTTTTAAAAAGTTAACTTATTGTATTAATTCGCATCATTGCATCGGCCATACGCCCCTCAAACATCAGCGGAACATGTTCGAGTGCGTGCGCAATAGCATCAGTAATTAACGTTTGATCATTTGAAGAAGGTTTACTTAAAACATAATCAGATACTTGTGTTTTATGGCCAGGGTGACCAATCCCTATTCGCAAGCGATGAAAATGAGGCGTTCCAAGTTGAGCAACTAAGTCACGCAGACCATTATGCCCACCGTGCCCACCTCCGGTTTTTAATTTAATACGTCCTGTTGGTAAATCCAAATCGTCATGCGCGATAAGCATTTCATCAGGAGAAATACGATAGAACTGGCTAACCGCACGAACAGACAAACCACTTCGATTCATAAATGTCGTCGGTAATAAAACATGACATGTTGTGCCATTGAAAGCGAATGAAGCAAGCTCGCCATGAAATTTTTTATCAAGCTTAAACGTCATGCGCTGACGCAAAGCAAGTGCGCTTACCAACCATGCGCCAACATTATGGCGCGTGTATTGGTAAGCATCACCAGGATTACATAATCCTACGATCAGTCTAATTGACATACGTCACACTAGTTGATACGTAAAGAATTACTCTGCATCTTTCGCTGCAGCATCATCAGACTCAGCTGATGCATCAACGCCTTCTGCTGATTCTTCTTCAGCGCTTTCTTCGCTTTCGCTGATCTCAGCACGGCTTAAATGGATGCTAACAACTGGATGGTTATGATCACCAGAATGAGGATCAATCGCTAATTGAACACCTTTTGGTAACACCAAGTCTGATAAATGTAAAACATCATCAAGCGCCAAACTTGCAAGATCAAGCTCAATAAACTCAGGTAAATGACGTGCTTCACAACGAACTTCAACTTGAGTCATAGTGTGGTTAATCACGCCGCCTTCGTTAATACCAGGTGACTTATCTTCA
>JAGVJT010000156.1 GCA_020050955.1 Legionellales bacterium
GTTGCTGCGGTTATTTTAGGTGAAACAACAGGTTTATCTGAAGGGCAAAAAGGCCGCTGCACGGGACGTATTTTAGAAGTTCCTGTTGGTCGTGCATTGCTTGGCCGAGTTGTGGATGCTTTAGGAAACCCGATTGATGGAAAAGGTCCAATTGCTGCAGATGGACTATCTCCCATTGAGAAAGTAGCACCTGGCGTTATTGAGCGAAAATCAGTAGATCAACCTGTACAAACAGGATTAAAAGCAATTGATGCAATGATTCCAGTCGGTCGTGGTCAGCGTGAGCTAATCATTGGTGACCGACAAACAGGAAAAACAGCTATTGCGATTGATGCCATCATCAACCAAAAAGGCACTGGCGTTAAATGCATTTACGTTGCCATTGGCCAGAAAGCATCGTCGATTGCTGCAATTGTTCGCAAATTAGAAGAACATGACGCGTTAGCGCATACTATCGTTGTAGTTGCAAGTGCTGCTGACTCAGCTGCATTGCAGTTTATTGCACCTTACTCTGGTTGCTCAATGGGCGAATACTTCATGGAACGTGGTGAAGATGCGTTGATTGTTTATGATGATTTGACAAAGCAAGCATGGGCTTATCGTCAAATTTCGCTATTACTACGTCGCCCACCAGGTCGAGAAGCTTATCCTGGGGATATTTTCTACTTGCATTCTCGTCTATTAGAGCGTGCATCGCGAATCAGTGCAGAATACGTAGAAGTATTAACAAAAGGTGAAGTGAAAGGTCAAACAGGCTCACTAACCGCACTGCCAATTATTGAAACACAAGCAGGTGACGTTTCGGCATTTGTTCCTACCAACGTTATTTCGATTACCGATGGTCAGATTTTCTTGGACGTTGATTTATTCAACTCTGGGGTACGTCCTGCAATTAACTCGGGTCTTTCTGTGTCTCGAGTGGGTGGGGCCGCTCAAACGAAAATTATGAAGAAATTAGGCGGCGGAACACGATTGGCGCTGGCGCAATTTCGTGAATTAGAAGCATTTTCTCAGTTTGCTTCTGACTTGGATGATGCGACACGTAAGCAGCTTGAGCGTGGCCAACGTATCACTGAACTTATGAAGCAAAAACAATACGCGCCCTTTTCTGTTGCTGATATGGCGGTGTCGTTGTTTACGGTTGAGAAAGGTTATTTAGATGATATTCCTGTGGCTGAAGTTAGTGCGTTTGAAGCAGCATTAAGAAGCGTTATGCATGGTACGCATGCGGCATTGATGCAAAAAATCAATGAAAAGGGCGCTTATGATGATGCAATCGAAGCACAATTGAAGGCTGCGATTGATGAGTTCAAGCGAACAGGCAGCTGGTAATCTTCTAACATAGGTGAAGTACGACGATGGCTGGAGCAAAAGAAATCCGCTCAAAAATTGCGAGTATTAAAAACACGCAAAAAATAACACGAGCGATGGAAATGGTTGCGGCGAGCAAAATGCGTAAAACGCAAGAGCGGATGCGCGCGTCTAAGCCGTATGCAAATAAAATTTATGATGTGGTTCGTCATCTTGGTCGAGCCCACGCAGAGTATCGTCATCCGTTTATGGTGCAACGTGAAGTCAAAAAAGTTGGCCTTATCGTTGTCACAACGGATCGCGGGTTATGTGGTGGTTTGAACGTGAATCTGTTTCGAGATGCGTTGAATGCCATTCATGGTTGGCGAGAGCAAGATCACGAAGTGAAGCTGTGCGTGATTGGTCGTAAAGGTCAGGCTTTCTTTAAGCGTGTTGGTGGAAAGGTTCTTGCGTCTTTGGATCAGCTTGGTGATACACCGGGTGTGAATGATTTGATCGGTGCGGTTAAAGTCATGTTAGATGCGTTTGAGCAAGGTGAACTTGACGCATTGCACATTGTTTATAATGAATTTTTAAACACAATGACACAAAAGCCAACGATGAAACAATTGTTGCCTTTGCCTCATGCGGATGAAGATCATAAAATGATGGGGCATCATTGGGACTATATTTATGAGCCTGATCCAAAAGATCTACTTGATGAATTATTGACCCGATACATTGAGTTACAAGTGTATCAAGCTGTAGTGGAAAACATTGCTTGTGAACAAGCAGCGAAAATGATTGCCATGAAAAGCGCGACGGATAATGCTGGCGATCTGATTAAATCATTTCAATTGGCGTACAACAAAGCTCGACAGGCTGCGATTACACAAGAATTAGCAGAAATTGTCGGTGGTGCAGACGCATTATAACGAGGGTATACGATGAGTGTAGGAACGATGGTTCAAGTCGTTGGTGTGGTAGTTCAGGTAATTGGTCCTGTGGTTGACGTTGAGTTTTCTCGTCAAGACGTGCCAAAAGTCTATGATGCGCTGCACCAAGTTGATGGTGATTTGGTATTTGAAGTTCAACAACAGTTGGGCGATGGTGTTGTCCGTACGATTGCGATGGGTACAACAGATGGATTAAAGCGTGGCGTTCAAGTTTATAACACCGGCCACCCCATTCAAGTTCCCGTCGGTACAAAAACGCTTGGCCGTATCATGGACGTTCTTGGTCGTCCTGTTGATAATGCGGGTGCTGTGGATGCTGAAGAGCATTGGTCGATTCACCGTAAAGCACCAAGCTACGAAGAACAAGCAGGCAGCCAAGAATTACTTGAAACAGGGATTAAGGTTATCGACTTACTCTGTCCCTTTGCAAAAGGCGGTAAAGTTGGATTGTTCGGTGGTGCTGGCGTAGGAAAAACAGTAAACATGATGGAGCTTATTCGAAATATCGCGATTGAGCACAGTGGTTACTCTGTTTTTGCAGGCGTGGGCGAAAGAACGCGTGAAGGTAATGATTTTTATCACGAAATGAAAGATTCGAACGTTCTTGATAAAGTATCGTTAGTTTATGGACAGATGAATGAACCACCAGGCAACCGTTTGCGTGTGGCGTTGACAGGTTTGACCATGGCGGAAAAATTCCGTGATGAAGGTCGTGATGTATTATTCTTCATCGACAACATTTACCGTTATACATTGGCGGGTGTTGAAGTATCTGCACTTCTTGGCCGTATGCCTTCTGCGGTAGGTTATCAGCCAACGTTAGCTGAAGAAATGGGCGTATTACAAGAGCGTATTACTTCAACAAAAACAGGTTCTATTACCTCGATTCAAGCGGTTTATGTGCCTGCAGATGACTTGACAGATCCATCACCTGCAACGACATTTGCGCATTTGGATGCAACGGTTGTATTGTCGCGTCAAATCGCTGAAATGGGTATTTATCCTGCGGTAGATCCATTAGATTCGACATCACGTCAATTGGATCCATTAGTCGTTGGTCAATTGCATTATGACACGGCACGCCGTGTTCAGCAGTGCTTACAACGTTACAAAGAATTGAAAGACATCATTGCGATTCTTGGTATGGATGAGTTGTCGGAAGAAGATAAACGTGTGGTTTCTCGTGCGCGTAAGATTCAACGTTTCTTATCTCAACCATTCTTCGTTGCGGAAGTATTCACAGGCTCTCCTGGTAAATATGTACCGCTTAAAGACACGATTCAAGCGTTCCAAGGAATCTTGTCTGGTGAATATGATGATTTACCAGAGCAAGCATTTTACATGGTTGGCGGAATCGACGAAGCGATTGCGAAAGCTAAAACATTATCATGATAAGGCAAGATGCTATGCCAATTACCACACATTTAGATATTGTAAGTGCAGAGAAACAAATTTTTTCAGGGGTTGTTGAAATGGTTGTTGCGACAGGTGCCCTAGGTGAACTGGGGATAACTCCAGGGCATGCGCCATTGTTAACAACCCTTAAGCCAGGTGAAATTCGATTTAAACGTCCTGGTGGCGAAGAAGAAATTTATTATGTTTCGGGTGGTATGCTTGAAGTTCAACCGTATGTTGTTAGCGTTCTAGCAGATATGGTTGAGCGTGCTGAGCATCTAGATGAAGCAGCGGCATTACAAGCGAAAGGTCGGGCAGAAGAAGCCATTGCAAACCGTAATGATGAGATTGATTACACCATGGCTGCAACAGAACTTGCACGCGCGGTTGCACAAATCCGTGCGATTCAAAAATTACGTCAAAAAGGACGTTAGTCTCTTCTTTTTGGTACGCCATTTTTCATTATTAAAATGGCGTATCTACCAACATAATATAAATTAACTAAAATTTTTTGATAGCCGATATATTAAACTCTTCATCTTGTTTTTCTACGGTTGGTCTATAATTTTCAGGTAAAGGTAACGGCTTGTCGCCATCTATATTCATTTGTACAGCACCAGATGCTTTGAATTCATATCCGGCTACTGTGCTTCCAAATTTTTTTATTGCGTTTGCATATTCCAGAGAAACTAATCCTTTATTGATAATGGTATTAACTAACGCGTTAAAATAACGTTCTTCTAGGTCGTGCATACCTTTGTTATCGTCGACAGAATGATGTAGTTCGGCATCAAAAAATCTCTCGATTTCTGCGACAGGATCATTACTAACAACGAACTCTGTGTCATTATCTTTAATTCGAATAGCCGCTTTTACTAGCATCATTGCTTTCATTTGATTTCTCCACA
>JAGVJT010000173.1 GCA_020050955.1 Legionellales bacterium
AAAACCGTATTGCCGTGAGGGTGTTTATACTTCAACAGTTAATGCTCTGCACTTAGAACAAGCGTTAGCATGGGCAACGTTGCAGTTTTCGATGTAATCGTTAACTCGTGACAAAAAAGTGGTTATTTTGTATGCTGTGTTTTTGAATTTTAGGATGTGATGATGCCTGTATATGTGATTGATTCGCCAACGTTAAAACAATGGCTTGAAGATAATGATGTCTTATTAATTGATGTTCGTGAGCTTTCGGAATATCAAGATGGGCATATTGCAACCGCAACATTAATGCCAGTGAGCACATTAAAAACAGAAGATGTGCCTGTTGAACATGAGCGAAAATTAGTATTTTATTGTCGTTTAGGTAAGCGAAGTTTAATGGCCTGCGAGATTGCGTTAATGCATGGAGCATCACACGATGTTTATAGCTTGGAGGGTGGCATTGTCGCGTGGAGTCAACATGGTTATTCCATCGAGCATGAGTTTTTGGAGAAATAATGCATGTCGATTAAGCACGTGGTAAAAATGGGTAATCGAAATTTAGGCACAGCATCATTGCCTGTGGAAAACCCAACAGTGCCTGATACGGCTTTTTTAGAGCCTCTTTTACGTGATATGCGTGATACCATGAAAGCGGAAGATGGTGTAGGTATTGCTGCACCTCAAATTGGGTGTAATCGACGTGTTATCATGTTTGGTTTTGATGAAAATGGGCGCTATCCTTCTGAAGACAGTATCCCATTTACGGTTCTGATTAATCCTGAGATAAAATTTTTATCCGACGAATGGGTTGATGGGTGGGAAGGGTGTTTGAGTGTGCCTGGATTACGAGGGTTGGTTTCTCGATGTATAAAAATCGAATACAGCGGTTATACCCCAGAAGGGGATTTTATCACGCGTGTTGTGCAGGATTTTCATGCGCGTGTAGTACAGCATGAGTACGATCACTTAGATGGCATTTTATACCCGCAACGCATCAAAGACTTACGGTTTTTTGGCTTCGAAGACGAGCTTTTTCAACGATTATAACGATAATTCGCGGAGAAGGTGTCATTTGCACATCTTAGCCTGCGTTATTTTTTCTGATGCGTAAGGCTTTAAAAATCTCAAATTCGTTTGACGGGTCAATTTGGTGTTGTTTAGCGAATGTTTTTAATGCTGGTGTGTGTGTACGAAAAAAAGGATTAATTTTTTTTTCCAGTGCAATGGTTGTTGGTAATGAGCAGATATTGTTATGGCTTAATGTCTGTAAATGATTTTTGATGGCGATGTTTTCTGGCTCGATGGTCGTCGCGAAAGCTAAATTTTGGCGCGTGTATTCGTGTGCGCAGTAAACTTTTGTGTGATTGGGTAGTTTTTTAAGCGTTTGAATGGATGTAAAAAGCGCTTCCATTGTCCCATCAAATACACGGCCACAACCAGCTGAAAACAGTGTGTCGCCACAAAATAACCATCCTTGTTGCGGCGCATGATAGCACACATGTGATGCAGTATGGCCCGGTGTTAACAACGTTTCAAATAACACATCGTTGATTACGAACGTTGTTTCAACGCGCATCGTGGGGTATGTTTTTTGTAATAAAACATCGTGCGGGCCGATGATTTTGCATTGAGGAAATGCATTGATTAATGTGTGTAATCCGCCAAGGTGATCCGCATGGTGGTGTGTGATAAGAATCTCTGTGATGGGCTGTTGTGTTTGATTGACAGCCTCAATGACGCGACTCGCATCTCCTGGGTCAATGCATGTCATACCATGCGTATGATGAATGAGCCATATGTAGTTATCTTGAAAGGCAGAAAGGGCGGTAATCGTCGTCATGTGGCGTATTTCTTGGTATGTTTAGAACATGCTATCATGAGATAAGTGTGAATGTATGTTTCTTTGAAGGGTGTGGATGAATGATGAAGTATTGGTTAATGAAATCAGAGCCGAACTGTTTTAGTATTGATGATTTGCAATGTGCTCCGAATCAAATATCACCATGGGATGGTGTTCGCAATTATCAAGCGCGTAATTTTATGCGAAATGATATGAAAGTCGGTGATCAAATTTTCTTTTACCATTCTAACTGTAATCCTCCCGGCATTGTTGGTATCGCAGAAGTAGCGTGTGAGGCTTATCCTGATTACACTGCTTTTGATCCTAATAGTGAGCATCCAGATGTGAATAGCACGCCAGACAATCCACGTTGGTTTATGGTTGATGTTCGATTTATTAAAAAATTTTCTCGTTTAATCGGGCTGGAAGAATTAAAAAAGCACGATGTTTTGTGTGAAATGTTCGTGCTTCGAAAAGGCAACAGGCTATCAATTACGCCCGTAAGTGAGACAGAATGGCAATATATCCAAACGATGTTGGATTGATCATATAAATCACGGTTGCATTATTTAGGGTATACCTCTGATGCTGGTTGTGATGTTGTGTTAGTATCGAGCATTAGAGAGTGCTTTGTTTGCAACATGTGAATAATGGCTTTTGCTGTGGTTTTATCCAGATCATTTGTGCTGTCTTTATCTCGTTGAAGAATATCAAGAACAGAGCGACCTTGACTGTTTTGAATAAGAGGCTCCGCGCCATATTGAATCAATAAGTCCGCAATATTAGCATGCTTGTTCATGGCTTGTGCAACATCCTGGACTGAAATTGTTGCTGTTGCGATGGTGCGCTGTTGCAAACACTCTTTGACACGCTCATGCCTCATGACCGCAAAGTGCAATGCTGTGCGATTATATTCATCACCTACATTACAATTAATACCTTGTCTTAAATATTGCTCGACTTTCTCTTGATCGCCACATGCAGCAGCTTGCCGGAGTTTGTCATTCATTTCTTGAATACGAGCGAGAGCTTGTTTTTGTCCTTCTTGACATTGTTGTAACACCGACTGTGGTTCTTGTGATGTTAGCTTTTTGATTTGATTGCGAATTTCAGTCCGCGTCGTCCTTGTGAGCATGGTGGCGTTTGCTGCTTCAATCAGTGTTTCCATATTATCGTGAGAAAGTAAAATTAATTCGGGTTCACTATCATCATGTTGATAGAGAATAGGCATGGCATTTTCGTCGTACAACCAATTTTGTGGTGCATGGATACTTCTTCGTGCCTCGATGTGAATCGATTTGAGTGTATTTTCTATCTCATCAGATGGTATTTGTGCGTAATGCGTCATTGTATAACCTTGTGGATCGCGTGCGCTAACATTGGCTCCTTGATTTAACAATAATCGGACAATTTCTTCACAGCCTAAAGCCATAGCAAGCATCAATGGTGTACGCCCTTCATAGTCGGCGATTTCAAGGCCAATATCCACTCTGTCTGGATATTTTCGTTGTAACAGCAACAATGCAATCACGACGCTCGTATTTCGTGTTTTAACAGCAAGAAGAAGTGGTGTTTTCCCTTCTAGGTCTTGAGCTTTAAAATTAAAAGACTCTGTGCCATGGATTGCCTGTATGATACTCATGACATTTGAAATTAAGCGGCCATCCATTTCATTGGCAATCATTTGATGTAAAAATGTGCCTAGTTGATCATGGCGTGAGTTAAGGCGGACATGATGTTGCAACAGTGTTTGTAATATAGGTATAATCACTTGTGGCACGATGATGCCGCTGCAGACAACACTCATGAGCATGGTTTGTCCTAATACGTCTTGGTTGACAATATCAGAACCAAATGCTTCCACAAGTGAAGACAAGTAATCGAGCTTATCTTCT
>JAGVJT010000189.1 GCA_020050955.1 Legionellales bacterium
AGTGTAACCGCTTTGAGGATAGGTGGTGGTAAAGGTTTGCATGGCAGGTAATGCTTCGTCAAATTGTTTGTTGCTAATAAGTTCATAAGCGCTCAGATAGGCTGCTTGCTCATTTGTAGATGCGGCCTGTTTTTGTGTGGATGCAGGTAATGTGCTTGGCGCAATGCTTGGTGACGATGCATGATTTTCTGATGAAGACACGGTTTGCAATGTTACGTCAGTTGAGTGTGTGTTATTAGGTTGAGTTTCAGATGTTTTAAGTTGCATGTCATCTAGATTTAATGATGAGGCTTGAGGTTGTGATGTGTTAGTTGGCATGGCCTCATGACGTAGGCGTGCATCTAAGTCTTTATAAAAATCAACCTGTTGCTGTTGAAGAACTTTTAAGTCATGTGCCTGGACTTCTAGTTGACCACGAAGCTCCTGAATGTCTTGTTGTAATCCTTGTAGTTTATTAAGCAGTGTTAAGTTATTACTAGTGTCACGATCTGCTTCTTCGTGCGCAAATGCTGTTTCTGTGTTGTTAAAACGATTGGCTTGCTCGATGTTTTGTGACGCAGACGGCTCTTCGGCCGCCTGCTTGTCAAACAACGCGAAATTTTCACTTTCATCCACGACGGGTGCTTCGGCGTAAGCTGTGCTAACGAAAAAGCAAGCAAGCGACGTGGTGAATGACGTCGCAATAAAGGCGCGACGGAGTGATATCATCGAGTTGCCTCATAAGTTAGTTCAACGCGACGGTTTTGAGCATGTGATTCTTCATCATGACCAAGGTTAGCTGGACGCTCTTTACCATAGCTTACAACACGGATTTGATGATTGCTTACGCCTGCCATACGAATAATTTGTGCGACAGTGTTTGCTCGACGCTCACCAAGTGCGATGTTGTATTCACGGCTGCCACGCTCGTCTGTGTTTCCTGCAAGAAGAATACGTGCACCAGGATGTGATTTAAGATAATTCGCTTGTGCGTTTACAGAAGCAATGTATTTTGATGCTAATGTGCTGTCATCATAAGAAAAGCGATAAACTTGGTTGTGAGGTGCTTGTGTTGTGTACATTTCACCTGCCTGTTGTCCTGCAAAATGCGTTAGTTGACCTAAACCTTGTGCAGACGCTCCGCCATTTTCGCCAAATCCATCTGCGCTACCAGGTGTTTTTGAACATGATGCGATAAGTAAAACACTTGCGGCAATGGTTCCTAATTTCAGAATTGATCTGACGTGCATCCTAATCTCCTTAAAAATAACAATAGGTATAAAACAGGCCGACTCATTATGAAGGGATTAAATCCTCATCCCTTGGGTGGCGGTTCATTCTACAAGTATTTTTTTGATTTGACTAGGCGTCTTTATGATCGTTTTAATATACAAAATAACCTTAAGCTTGATGCTGCATTCGAAATACAGCATCGCTAAGATGATTCTTATGACGCCGTTGCTTTAATATCTTGTTGAACATACTTCATGACAACACGTTTGATTTTTTCAGTCATCGCAATAGCGGCTTTGTTGGCGGCGATGACACCACCATAGGGCGTATCGGTCGGGCATGCAACATGCTCTGTGATGATACGAGAAGCAAGTACTTGATTGGATTTCACACGTGTGACAACAATTTTTAAAGTCAGTATAAATTCACTTGGTTTTGTTAAAAATGTTTGCTGCATGGCAAGAAGTTGTGTATCTAAACGATAATCGACTTTATCAGCATAAGGACTTGATGCAATGGCACTAAATCGATGGTCTGCTTGAAATGCTTCAATGAGTAGCGGATAAAGCATGTTGGCGGGTGGTGCTATCCATGCATTTTCTGCAAAAGATGAAAGTTCGTAAGGTTTTTTGACGTAAAGCATTTGTTCGGTTTGATAACCTGCCATGGCTTCTGGTTGTGAAATGAGCAATGAACGGTGCAACGGTGCAGATGCCGTGCGTTGATGGCTAAATGCTTCCAGTTTATATTGATTTGTAACGGAAGTTTTAACGGGCATGCATGCGCTTAGCATGATACATGCGAGTCCCGTTAAGTAGGTATATTTTTTCAAAATTATTCTCCAGGTCCACGTTTAGGGGGAGTATTCCCTCGGATGATAACGGAAGGGTTTTGGCGTAATTGGTTACTGACGACTTCTAAATTTGCCGCAATCGTGTCGAGTCGGCGAATGAGCGTGACTGCCGCAGGAATCGTTTGTTGAGAGAGTTGATCAATGCTGCTTTTCCCTGCTTGCATGGTTTTGGTGAACTGATTACCTGCAATAGAAACATCATCAGCCATGGTGTTAAATTTTTCCGTGCTGGTTCGAAGTGATTGAATGAGTAAGGGTAACTCACGTAAGCTTTGATTGATTTGTTGGTCATCTTTGGCAATGACTGCACTGATATGTTCAAGATTAGTCAATGTTCGACCGAAGTTTTTCGTGTTTTCTTCGTTAAAAATTTCATTGATTTCTGAACTTAGTCGATTAATGCTGCGCTCTAGTAAATGATAAAATGATGGTTTATACGCAATTACGGGGTAAGGTTCATTGGGACGTCGTTGTATCGGGATGAGTGATGATGACGTTGCTGTTAACCCTAGGTAGGTAGTGCCCGTAATGCCTTGTGTAATTAATGTCGCTTGAGTATCCATGGTAATTGGGACACCTTGTTCAACTTTAACCAAAAGCTTTACTTTTTGTGGATTGCTTGAGCTTAATTCAATGTCACTGATGAATCCAACACGCACACCATTGTATTTCACGGGAGACTCATCATTTAGGCCTGCGACAGATTCATTCATGTACACGATATAGGTGTCATATTTTTTGCGATCAAACCCTACAGATAGCCAAAGC
>JAGVJT010000184.1 GCA_020050955.1 Legionellales bacterium
ACTCGTCTCTATATCAAATCATAAAATGGGAATGCATCATTCTCGTGGTCTTGAATCATTGTTCGTGCTGTCATCAAATCTGTGCGAATCTGATGAATCAACGCATCAACGGAGGAAAACTTCATCTCTTCACGTAAGCGCTTTAAAAAAAATACTTCCAACCGCTCATGATACAACGAAGCATTAAAATTGAACAGATGTACTTCTAAAATAAGCGTCCGACCGTCCACGGTTGGGCGATAGCCTAAATTCGCAACACCCCAGTAGACGTCATGAGATGCCCGTTTCACGCGCACTAAAAAAACACCCGTAAATGCAACTTTGCGTCTTGCAACAAAAATATTTGCCGTAGGAATTCCCCATTGGCGCCCACGCGCATCGCCATGCACAACACGCCCGGTCATGCTATAAGGTCGCCCAAGCAATAAAGCCGCTTGATGAAAATGTCCTTGATGCAAACATTGGCGAATTTGTGTGGAACTCACACGTGCACCGTTGTTTAAGAAATCAGGGTACGTCTGAACCACACAGTCATGCTCCTCACCCAATTGCCGAAGCAACTCAGGTGTTCCTAGTCGTTTACAACCAAAACGAAAATCCTCCCCAATCAGCAGATGTTTGGCTTTGAACAGCGAAAAGATAAAGTGTCTTGCAAAAGAGGAAGCCTCCATGCGTGCTATTTTTTCATCAAACGGTAAACAATAAGCATAATCAATGCCATGTAATGCTAATTGCGTTAATTTTTCTCGTCGAGTGAGTAGTCGCCCAGGCGCATGATCTCCGTGAAAATATTCACTCGGCTGTGGTTCAAAAAACACCACTAACGTTGGTAAATTTAATGCTGCTGCATGTGCCTTTAATGCAATTAAAAGCATGCGATGACCATCATGGACACCATCAAAATTACCAATCGTAACAACAGCGCCGGATGCAAGCCCTGCTAAATGTTTAGAACCACGTAACAACATCATTTCAATAAAATTAATCGTTTAATTTAGGCCGAACAATCAACATATCACATTGTGCACCATGTAAAATGGCATTAGCTGTTGAGCCAAGCAATAAGGCTAAACCATGCTTACCATGACTACCGGTAACTAAAAGATCAATGTTTTGCTCTTCTGCAACCCGCAATACTTCATTTTTAATCGAACCAAACTCAAGTAAGCAATGCGCGGCATCAATACCTAATTTTTCAGCCAAGGTTGCTAATTCTTTTTCAGCTTGCTCACGAATAGAAATTTCAACTTCCGCAAACCCTGCAAAACCAGGATAAGCATACGCAGGAATAGGTTCGACCACGTGCACTAAAATTAATTCAGCATGATTTTCATCAGCAATTTTTTTAGCTTTTTTTGCGGCTTCAATACCCACTTCATCAAAATCTGTTGCAAACAATACCTTCTTATACATGCTCATCTCCTTTTTATAACGCAAATCCTAACTTAAAGCATAATAAATGATACCCGCTCTTAACCTGAACAACAATCCACTAAATTAGCCTTCGATCATAGCATGTTTACTTAATTAAACGCATTAATTCCTGTCAAATGACGCCCAAGCACCAAGGTGTGAACATTATCTGTCCCTTCATATGTAAAAACAGACTCTAAATTAAGCATATGCCGAATCACATGATATTCAAGGCTAATACCATTTGCGCCTAACATGTTACGACACATTCGTGCAATTTTAAGCGCCTCTCGACATGCATTTCCTTTTGCAAGGGAAATCATCGTCAGTGTTTCTCGCCCTTGTTCTTTTAAGCGCGCTAATTGTAAATTTAAGCATTGTGCTTTCATAATTTCGGTATACATCATCGCTAAATCTTTTTGGATTAATTGAAATGAGCCCAGTGGTTTATCAAATTGTTGGCGCTTGATAACATAATCTTGTGCAATATCAAAACACGCTTGGGCAGCTCCCATCGCCCCCCACGCAATGCCAAACCGTGCTTGATTTAAACAGCTCAATGCCGCAGATAACCCACGATCACCACAATGCAACTGCTGTTCATCCGCCACAAAAACATCGTCAAACACAAGCTCACCTGTCACTGACGCACGCAATGACATCTTATTTTTAATCGCATGCCGTGAAAATCCTGGTGCATCTTTATCGACTAAAAAACCACTTATACCTTGATCGGTTTTCGCCCAAACAATCGCAACATCTGCAATGGTCGCATTAGTGATCCACATTTTTGAACCATGTAAACGAAAACCACCTGGGACTTTTTTCGCGTATGTTCGCATGCTGGCAGGATCAGAACCTGAATCAGGCTCCGTTAATCCAAAACAGCCGATCAAATCACCTTTTGCCATAGCAGGCAAATAACGCATTTTTTGCTCGCCACTGCCGTATCGATAAATAGGATACATACACAAGGAGCTCTGCACAGAAACAAAGCTTCGCAGACCGCTATCACCTCGTTCTAACTCTTGACACACTAAACCATAAGCCGTAGCTGATGCGCCCGCCCCCCCGTATTGAACCGGCAGTGTTAAACCTAATAAACCTAAGTTTGCAGTTTTCTTAATCAGCTCTTGCGGAAATGTTGCATGCTCAAATGCATCAAGCATCAACGGCAACGCTTCCTGATTCACAAAACGCGCAACCGTATCACGAATCATGCGCTCATCATCACTCAATTGTTCGTCCATGCACAATAAATCGTCCACGCATCATCTCCCATCCATTGTTCAATCAACCATACCGAAACACGTAAAATCTAGCAAATATTTTTTCTTTCCCTTAGACTGTGACATGCATACTCAAAAGCACAGGGAATTAAAGACGTATGAAATGGATTTTTATTTTAGTAAACATCAGCATCCTTGCTGCATGTCAACCACTTAATACCGATGCTGTTGAAGCGCATCAAATTGCCGCATCACCGACTAAAACATGGCTAAGTTGGCTACACATAGGTCATGAAAAGCCCATTGATGTGACACAAGAGAAAGCAATCTCTTATCACCCTTGCTCAGAAAAATCACCCGATTAAATGGATAACTCTTTCTCATCAGAAAAAGTCATGACAACCGTCGTGCCATGATCACGCTGGCTTTTAATGCTCACACGAGCATGATGAAGCTCCATGATTGATTTTACAATCGAAAGGCCCAAACCAAGAGAACCATACTGACTTCGCGAGTGATCCACCCGATAACAACGTTGAAAAAGTTTTGCAAGATGCTCATCGTCAATACCAATACCATCATCAGTAATGCTTATTTGTATACCTTCATGCATGGATGATGTAAGGTGTATGTTAATATGCCCGCCATGTTTGGTGTACTGCAATGCATTTGCGAGCACATTATTCACTGCACGTTGAAGAAGTGACGCGTCTGCATAAAGACGCGCCTCACCAGAACAGGTTAACGTTATGTCTTTTTCTTCAGCCCAGGCCTCATAATACGTCATAATATGATGCATAAAATCGTAAAGATTAATCCATTCTTTATGAAGAGGTATTTGCGATTGTTCTTGGCGCGCAATGAAGAGAAGCTGCTCAACAAGTGTCGATAACATTTTAAACTCACGCATGTACATCACCAACAAATCTTGTTCAGTGGCAGTCAAATCATCTTTTGAAAGCGCGCGCTCTGTCATGTGCTGAAGATGATGCAAAGGATGCCTTAACTCATGAGCAAGATCAGAAGAAAATTGTTCTAATTGCTTAAACGCCTGGTGTAACCGCCCCAACATGTCATTGAATTGCTCACCCAGTGGTTTTAATTCTCGTGGCCAATCCTGGATACAAAGCCGTTCATTTAACGCATTCACAGAAATACGTGCCATCGTTTGTTCTAACTCTTCAATTTTCCGTAATCCTTTTCTAGCAATACTATGACCAATCAACATGCCACTGACAGACACAAACAATAACATGATAATCACTTGCTTAATGCATTCAACCGTCAGCTGTTTGTAATCATGCGCATTGAAATGAGATAAAATGCGAGCGATAGAAGGAAAAAATAAAAGGGCGATAACCAATAACAAACCAAGTGTTGAGAACATGTAAAGCAAAGTTAAACGTTTCACTAACGATGGTGTTTCTTGTACTTTCATCCTAACGAACCTCCATCACATACCCAATGCCTCGTACACTATGAATTAATTTGACAGCATGGTCGTGGTCAACTTTATCTCGTAATCGTTTTACAGCGACATCAATCGCATTGGTATTTGAATCAAAATGAATGTCCCAGACTTGTTCTGCAATGTAGGTTCGCGTTAAAACTTGACCAAGTTTATTCGCGAATAAACTTAACAATATAAATTCTTTCGCACTCAGCGCAATAATTTTATTGTTTCGTAAAACACGAAATTGATCATGATCAATTAACAAATCAGCCACACAAAGCACACGCGATGAAATAATTGGTTGACGTCGTAAACAGGTATGAAGCCTTGCAAGAAGCTCTGAAAATGCAAATGGCTTGACGAGATAATCATCCGCTCCCAACTCAAGACCCGTAACACGATCATCAACAGTATCACGAGCGGTTAAAAAGATAATAGGCACGTCTTTATTGATTTTTCTGATATTCTTTAAAACATCCAAACCATCCATCTTCGGTAACATTCTATCTAAAACAATGGCTTGATAAGGTTGATTTGTCGCCAAAAACAACCCCGTTTCACCGTCCGATGCAATCTCCGGCACGAAATGATGCTCTTTAAGTGCGGTATAGAGAAACCCTGCCGTTGTTGGATTGTCTTCAATGATCAGGATACGCATGCGAGATTATTCTCAATAATAAATTGATTACATTATACTATTTGTACTAATATAGTTCAAACTTGTTTGCGTCATTTCGAGCACAGCGAGAGATCTCCATGGTTTGGTGTCATAACCAAAGATCCCTCAAATTCGTTCGGAATGCTGAGGTTTTTTCTACGTCGCATGAATAAGCTCTACATGAGGAATATCATGTGCTTTATCTTTGATGATTACGGTCGAATAGCGTGGTGTTATTGTATAAATCGCCATAATATCGCCAATCAATAACCCATCACAATGAATCACACCGCCTGGAATATAAACAGCCTGTCCAAACGCAATGGTGAACGCACTAAGATGATAAAGATTGGGCTTTATTTTTTTTCCCAAAAGCAACACACCTGAGCCCTCTGGTGAAACATGACTCCAAAAATGAGGCGTATCATGCACCTCTAGATAATAACCACCGCCATACTCGGGTAATTTTAGATAACCTGCCTCATAATTTTTATCAAATCGCACCACATTAACAGGCAACACCTCAGGTGCCTCAATCCAAACATCATCACCAGAATGAACAAGCGTTGCGCCATAGTAACTCAATGTCTCTTCTGTGGCTTCTTCCACATGAAACGGCAAAGTTTGCATAGCTGTGTAAAAAGAACCAAATCCTCCCAAAACATTAGCTTCTTCTCTGGCATGAGAGTGATCATTACTCCACTCACCCTCGATTTCAATGAACTGAGGAATTTTCGTATCTATCTGACGTGTGCATGGTTTGGTTTGATTGTCTGAAAGCGTTAATTGCCCAGGTGTAAATCGATACATGGTGTTTGGCTTGACGTACGATAAAACATCGGTTGTCATCATGTTTGACTCAGGCAAAATACCAAAACGATAGTTGATAATTTTATCTAGTTTAACGTGAAGCTCATCAGGCAAATTTGAAGCAATCGTTGTGTAAGGAAATTTTTTTAATAACGCGGTATAAGGCATGATAACTCCACTTATTAAGATGACAATACGGAAGCTCGATACATCTGTCTTCCACAAAAATTACTCATGACAAAAATAATCAAGAAAAGAGGGGCAATCCAATTCAGTAAACTCCAAGGCAAGTATTCAAGTGGCGACACTCCAAGTGTTGTTGCAACGAACACACCGGATGTTGTCCATGGGATAAGCGGTGTTGAAAATGTCGCACCCTCTTCGATGGATTTAGACAACAAGCTACTATCTAATTGATTTTTTTTGTAAGCATCACCAAATATCTTCTGAAGAAGCATGATGCTTAAATACGCCTCCGAAACCAGCATATTAATCACCACAGCACTCACAAGTGTTGCTGAAACAAGCGACAATGGTCCATGAAGCTTTTTAAGAAGGGTAGAACACACCACAGTAATAAAATGATAAGATTCTAATAATCCACCTAAGGCAAGAATCAACAACGTCAGTGATAGTGATGAAAGCATGCGCTCCATGCCACCACGATTTAACATGCTTTCAAGTAAAGGAAGATGCGTATTTTTAACCACCGATCCTACGTATAAAACATTCATACTGCTTTGTATTGTTTCTTGCTGAACGAAAATAGCCACCATCAACGAAAGAAAAATACCCACTAACATGACAAGCTCTGCTGGTTTCTTCATCATGCTTAAACTAAACATCACCATCATTGGAATAACAGAAATCCACCCAATGTGATAATGCGTTGATAAATAACTCAAAACCTCATTGAGCTTTTCAAGTGAGCAACCTGATTGCGGCATGTAAAAAACGCCAATCACACCGAACAGGCCAAGCGTCGTACAATAAGCAGGAATTAAACTGTAAGTCATCCCTTTGATGTGCTTATATAAATCAGTACCTGTCGTATGTGCTGATAAAATGGTAGTATCAGAAAGAGGTGATAATTTATCACCAAAATACGCGCCAGACACAATCATGCCAGCTGCAATTGGTAAAGGAATATTCAACACAGCTGCAATGCCAATCAGTGCAACGCCCATCGTACCAATCGTCGCCCAGCATGATCCAATGGCAAGCGACATGACACTGCACAATAACATCCCAAGCGGTAAGAAAAGCGACGGAGTTATCCACTTTAAACCGTAAAAAATTAAAGTCGGGATTGCGCCTGAAATAATAGACACACCGACAATCGTGCCTATAAAAAGATAAATCAGCAAAACAGAAGACGATTTTTGTATGGATGAAATCATGCTTTGTTTAAAGCGATGCATATCATGGTCAACAAACATGATATTCAGCATGACCCAAAAAACACAAAGCATCATTGTGGCTTGC
>JAGVJT010000177.1 GCA_020050955.1 Legionellales bacterium
AAGAAATGAGAGGCGTGATGCATGGTGATGTTGTGTTCGCCTATCAAACAGGCCTTGATCGCCGCAACCGAGCAGAAGCAAAAATTCATGAAATTATCGAACACGCCAACGCTAGTGTTGTGGGTCGCCTTTTCTCAGAACACGGTGTTTTTTCTGTCGTTCCAGATAGCAAATACTTGACTCATGATATTTCCATTCCTGCCGATCGCATCAATCAAGCTAAAGATGGCCAAATCGTTCTAGTTGAAATCATTGCTTATCCCAACAAACATACCCGGGCCGTGGGGCAAATCATCCATGTTTTAGGCGATCACATGGCGCCAGGCATGGAAATTGAAGTGGCCATTTTGGCGCATAAATTACCGACAGAATGGTCGGAAGAGATCTCACGTTTTGTTGCAAAAATACCGCAACACGTCACTGAGTCCGATTTAAGTCATCGCACGGATTTACGCCATCTTCCTTTTGTCACCATCGATGGTGAAGACGCTAAAGATTTTGATGATGCAGTCTATTGCCGCATGAAACCGCAGGGCGGCTTTCAACTGTACGTCGCCATTGCCGATGTCAGCCATTACGTTCCCATTGATAGCCCTCTTGATCAAGAAGCATCGAAACGCGGAAACTCTGTTTATTTCCCCGGAAAAGTCGTGCCCATGCTTCCTGAGGCACTGTCAAATGGCATTTGCTCTCTAAACCCTCATGTTGACCGATTATGCATGATCATGGAAATCGCCATTTCGGCCAATGGAAAACTCGGGAAATCAAATGTTTACCGTGGGGTTATCCACTCGCACGCGAGGCTAACTTACACAAACGTTAACGAATGGTTACAACAAGGTCATGCCGATACAACACACGAAGCATTATGGCCTGACATACAATGCCTTCAGTCGTTGTATCATGTGTTATTGAAAGCACGAAAGATACGTGGCGCGATGGATTTTGATACCACAGAAACACGCATCATCTTTAATGAACATCGTAAAATTGACTGCATTATTCCTGTTATTCGAAATGATGCTCATCGTCTTATTGAAGAATGCATGTTAGCCGCCAACGTAGCAACAGCACGATTTCTTAAAAAATCAGAGATCACAACACTCTACCGTGTGCATGCACCACCAGAACCCGACAAGGTGCTCGCATTACGACAATTTTTAGGTGAATTTGGACTTCATTTAAGTGGACAAAAAAAACCTACGCCAAAAGATTTTCAAAAAACACTTGAATCATTGCATCGTCGTCCTGAAAAACATCTCGTTGAAACGGTCATGCTACGCTCGCTCAAGCAAGCACAATACACCGAAATCGAAGAAGAACATTTTGGACTTGCATACACCATTTATACGCATTTTACATCACCAATTAGGCGCTATCCTGATTTGCTCATTCATCGTGCGATCGCACATTTACTTGACAATGATTCAGCAGAAACATTTGCATATACACGCACAAGCATGGCTCATTTAGGCAGACACTGCTCCTTCACAGAAAGACGCGCAGATGAAGCAACACGAGAGGCGGTGACATGGCTTAAATGCGAATACATGCAAGACAAGCTAGGTCAAACCTTTACTGGACGTATTTCTGCAGTAACAAGCTTTGGTATTTTTGTTGAACTTGACAATATTTATGTGGATGGGCTTGTACACGTCACCTCGCTTAAAAATGATTATTATGCATTTGATGCCGTCAAACACCGACTAGTTGGTGAGCGCAGCGGCAAAACTTATCGTTTAGGCGATAAAATGACGGTTATTGTTGCTCGTGTTGATTTGAATGAACGTAAAATAGATTTTGAACCTATGGTGAACCAAAAACAGCATGACTGATACTTATATTTATGGATTACATGCCGTTGAGGCGGCCTTGAATAATCCCAAAAAAACCATTCATCGGCTCTGTATCAATCAAGAACGTAGCGATAAACGCATCGATACACTCATCGATACGGCACAAAAAAGGGCCGTTCCACTGGAGTATTTAAGTGCCGACTTAATGAAACAACGATTTTCAAACATCGTTCATCAAGGCGTCATCGCGGTGGTTAAACAAACCATCATGCATACCGAAGCAGATCTACCTCGACTTTTAGAGAATTTAAATCAACCAGCATTCATCCTTATTTTAGACGGCGTAACCGACCCTCATAATCTTGGTGCGTGTTTACGTAGTGCCGATGCAGCTGGTGTTCATTTTGTCATTATTCCAAAAGATAACAGTGCGCCGATAACACCGATCGTCAGTAAAGTAGCGTGTGGGGCAGCAGAGACCATGCCGCTTGTGCGTGTGACTAATTTAGCACGTACTATGGAGCAGCTAAAAAAAGCGGGGGTTTGGCTTTATGGTGCAGCGGGAGAAGCTCAAACATCGTTGTATTCACTTGATATCACAGGTTCCATAGGTGTTGTTCTTGGCGCTGAAGGAGCCGGACTCAGACGATTAACGCGAGAGCATTGCGATGACTTATTTTGTTTGCCCATGCGAGGAACCGTCTCAAGTCTCAACGTATCCGTTGCAACAGGCATCTGTCTTTATGAAGTTTTACGTCGACGACTGACCTGACGATTTAATCATGCACCGTAACACCATCACGTCCTGCAACTAGAATGCGATCAGCTCGACGCCTTGCAAAAAGCCCATTCTCAACAACACCTGGGATTTTATTAATAGCATCTTCCATCATTAACAGCTCAGTAAGATTCAAGTGAAACACATCCAAGATAATATTACCGTTATCCGTAATAAAACCTTCGCGATAGACCGGATCACCTCCTAATTTCACAAGCTCACGTCCCACCAGGCTTCGAGCCATGGGAAGTACTTCAACCGCAATTGGAAATTGACCTAGCTTCGAAACCCATTTGGACTCATCGACCAGACATAAAAACTCATCTGCAACTGTTGCAACAATTTTTTCTCGTGTTAAAGCGCCTCCACCACCTTTGATCATGTATCCATCAGACGTCACTTCATCGGCACCATCCACATAAATGGTCAACGGCTCTGCCATTGAGAGCTCAATCACTGGTAACCCTTGTTCTTTTAAATGTGATGCTGTCGCAACGGAACTTGCAACACATCCTTCGATGCGCCCTCTTAAAGAAGCAAGTGCGTGAATAAAATAATGCACCGTTGAGCCTGAGCCAACACCAATAACGGTATGTCCATCCAAATAGTCAAGAGCGGCTTTCGCGACACGCTCTTTCAAATACGCTTGTTGATGAAACATGCAATACCTCATAATGTAAAAAGGGCAATACACCAAAGCGCATTACCCTTTTAAGGAGATATGGTTACAAAATTAAGAGTGTCTCTTAATGATTATGCAAACCGGTACTCAAGACCAAACATGACAGAATTTAATGTCGGGCTATTAAGATTTGCAGTGATATCACCAATACGCACAGAGTTTGACGCGAGGTTCAAATCACCAGCAGATAATCCTAATGAACCGCCAAATGCATGCATCCACGCAATGGTTGCTGACCAATTTTCTGTCACATGATACGCGCCGCCTAATTTAATTTCTGGCATGACTTGTGGCATGTTGCGGTTCAATGTCAATGTTGAACCAGGAACAAAGTTCTCAGCACGACGGTTGTTACGTAAAATTGTTCTTGGGTCAACTGACATATTTACGTGTAAATTCTCAAACAACGCACCGGCTTTAAAGAATAAATCATATTTTGGCTGGGTATAAAGAATACCTGCTAACATGTCAAAACCATAACCGTCCATACTAGCACCAATTGTGTTGGCTGGTGGAATAACTTGCGCACCATTACTAACCGTAAAGCGTGGCTCTAAGTTAACATGGCCATAATATCCCCAGCCCATTTCAGCACTGTAAGCAAATCGATCACTCATCGCATGCATCAAACCTGCTGCGAATCGACCACCCCAACCTTGGTTTTGGACCGTTGATGTTACATTTGCTAAACTTTGAAAGTTTGCGTTGTAACCATCAATTTGAGGCCATGTGTATGAGGCTTCACCAGCAAGAAAAGGGACAAAACCTGCTAAAGGCTCCGCGCTAACGGGACCCATTGTACCGGCATACAGCACAGATGACGCGCATGCTGATAATACAAGCGACGCTAATATTTTATTCCGCATAGATATCTCCATTTATTTTTATTCTTATCAACCATCATATCCAATTTATGATTGGTTTATACCTGTTGAAATCGTGTCAACTCGGATCAATCTGATTGGATTGTCTTCCAGTATGAACCCAAGCTCTAGTTATGTCTAGGTATTTAAAAAATTTTCACTGATTATTCAATCTCATAATCAACACTTAAGATAAAAAACAATCACTAACAGCTATTTTAAAGCACCTGGCGTTACCATTG
>JAGVJT010000047.1 GCA_020050955.1 Legionellales bacterium
ACGCTGATGATTTCGTGTCCTGCATGCTCATATTCTTTGTCGGATAAAATAGTTAAATCGCGAATAATGCCGCCAAAAGCTGAGAGTGCACGTATTTTGGTTAATAGCGTTGTGTAATCGCTTTTATCCATGTTAAGCAATATGCTAGAAATCCATGTTATTTTAGTTGCTTCCCATTCAGAAACAAGCTCAGGTTGTACGCAACGGCCAAGCTGATCGCTCTCTGGGTGTAATTCACGAAACATTTTTCTGTTAAAACGATCTTTTAATGTTTCCACAGGTGAGCTGGCAGGAATGGGTGTGTCGCCATATGGGGTATGATAAACATGCAAAATAGTAAAAAGGAGTGCTTTTGCGTGCTCATCAATAAAAAGACCGAGTTGACCTGGATGTTCTAATATTGCAAGCGATGCTCCAATTTCAAAAGCACTTCCTGGGACAAAATTAAATAAAGTATCGCTAAAGAGAGGTTTGTCACCTTCCTCACGAGAGTGCCAGGCTGTTTTTTTAGAGAACGGCATAGGTAACCATGATAACAAGAACGTTTGCTGTTTTTAAATTGTAGATTAAGGTTTGCGTTATTTCAATTAGCTCATTTTTTGTGCGTTAATGTGACCGGATCTTCTTTGCAGAGGGTGCGTCGTTTAGGCGATAGCAAAGACAATTTCAAACACAGTTTGGATGATAGGCTTTCAGTGTCATCATCTAGCTTTTTTTGATCATAGGCGAGGATCTGTGCTTGTTGTTTAGTCAGTTCATTTTTTGTCAATAATCTAAAAAAACTGATGCCTGTTTTTTTCATCATGATTCTTCTGTGGATAATGTGTACTCAAGCAAGGTTGATTTTATCGCTAGTAGTTGTAAATGTAAACATTAGCGACGTACTCTTATGTCATGCCTTACCTCGTATAATTAATCGCACATTTGATGTGTCACACAGTTTTTAAGTGAGATGACAAAATCATAATGATTGTCGGCATCGTAAGTAATTTCCCATGCGAAAACCCCACCCATGGTTGCGTAGGCCCTGGGCGGGACATACGTGTCGCAACTTGTTGTGCTTGCAACACCGGTATGTAAACAATTAAGTGCACGTTTGATGGTGCTGCTCACTGCACTAGGAGCACCATCACTGATACCATTGGCATTTTGTACAGGATAGCCCAATGCAATTTGAGAAGGTGTTAAGTAACTGGTGTAAGGCTGAAATCCTGTCGCAATGCCGCGCTCTGTTTTGCTTGGCCAATTTTCCAGTAAGTCAACGACCATTGCGACAGAAGCATCGGGACTTTGAGCATTGTTTGGATCATAACAAACATGATCAATGCCATAAGTGCAGCCTGCGTTATATAATTGAATACCTACCCATGTCAGCGATTGATGTGTTTGCATGATTAAAGATGCATAATTTCCCCATGTTTCATCAAAACCTGATGTTGCTGCAATGTTTGCGGTTTGGGGGGCGAGGGTTAATAAAAGTGTTGGATTTGTTACATGCAAAGCATTAATAATGCCTGCTAGTGTGGCAATATCACCTGTGGGTTGTTCAAATGTTCCTTCAGCGAGCAGTCCGTGTTCGATATCAAAATCAAATCCGTCAAAGCCATAGCGCATGATAAAATCGTTTAGTGATTGATTCATTGTATGTGAAAATATTAATGGCGACGATGCAAGCGACAGTGCCTGATGAAAGTCTACCGTTGTGTTTGGTAGGTTACTCGATGCGCCACCAATGGCTAATAAAACCTTGATGCTTGCTTGCTGCATCGCTTTAATATCATCCACTGTAATGGAATCAAAAGACGCAACGATTTCACCTGGATTTTTTGTACTAAATAATCCGAATGCGACAATGACATGCGTGTAACCTGAACTTGCAATCTCAGAAGCTGGTGGAGGTGTTTTCCAACCAGGGATGTAAGCGATCATTTTATTGGTGTTATGCTGATTAGTCGTGTTGGTATTCGTAGCAAAAGATAGAGACACAGTGCATGAAAAATACAGCACGACGAGCAGCAAGGACACACGAGAGATTATCATAACGGCGTCTTTTTAAAAGGACTTGGGTTAAAGCGATTGTCTTTCTGTTCTTCTGGTTCTGGCGCGGGGGTAGGTACAGGTGCATGTTTGTTTGATTTTTTAGCCTCTGCAGATGTGTCAGAAGGATCATAATTGCGAAACATGTTTTCAATCAAGACTTCGTTCGGTGTATCGACAGCATCGGTACGATTAGTATCATTTCGGTCAATGCGCCGTTCATATTCTTGTGCTTGCTTATGTTTATCGATGAATTTGGTCATGATAGATTTCTCCAAAAAGATGAATGAAGTCTTTATTAGTTTAATTATAGACGATAGATTATTTTTTAGAGCATGGCGTAAGCACACGTTTTTTCGAGCGTAGCGAGAAATTGTATTGAATATACAGTAGCGACGAGATCTTTCGCTGTGCTTGAGATTCGGAGAAGGACAAATCGAGATGATGTAAGGAGAAATCACATGCAATGATCCTACACGTACTTCACCCTGAACACGCCAACTGAAGCTATCCTGAGCGTCGTGAAGGATCTTCGTGATGCGGCATTGAACTAACTTCAAAGATGTTACTTATGTTCAAATCTTGTTTTTTCTTCTTCTTTTGGGTCTTGTGTTGACGTTACTGGAAGCACTGATGGCATCTCCTCGATGATTGTTGAATAAAAACGATAACGCGCTGCTGCAGGTTGTTTTGGTTTTGGTTGTTCAATGTCAAGCGCTTGCGCTTCAAATTTTTGTACTGGTTGAGGTTTAATCTGAATTTTATACGCAATGTTCATTAAAAAACAAGCCCCTAAAAAGGTTGTTGCTAAGTAGTATTCATTCGCAGTGGATGATTGTCCGTTACTGTCGGTTTTATTGGTGGATGATAAAAAAGCATAAGCAATGCTAAAGAAAACGGCAGATATCGCGCCAATAGCACCGGCAATCCCGGTGGCAGTTCCCATTTTTTTAGGGAGTCCTTGTGCAAGCTCATCAAATGCACTAAAGCTTACAATTCCACTCATGATGGAGGTGATAAAATACGACGACAACCAAATGGATTGATTTTTTGCGCATGCAAACGCAAAAGATGAGAGCGCCATAATGGCTATCGATACGTTTGTTGTGATGTTTGGGTGAGAGTTTCGAGGAAAGAATCCCATTAAAGAGCGTGCTAACGCCGAAATTCCAGAGAATGCCGCAGTATAAGGAAGAACGCGATCGATAGGTACGCCTCGTCTGATTAAAATGACACTTGATGTTGCAACGTCCGCAAGATAAAGGCCAAAGCCACTGTAATTCATCGAACCACGAAAAACCTCATGCCATTCATTAGAATCTAAGCGTGTTGATTTTTTATAGGTTTGAACATCAGGATAAGAGAGTAATTGAGGTTGTCCTAGATATGTTGCCATGTCTCGTGCAATAACTTCGTCAATTTGTTGGTGGCGTAGTTGATCTAAAACAGGTGGATGCATGTTGAAATAAGCACCGATTAATCCTGCCGTGGTTAAACCACTGAGTAGCCCGTATACGCCTGCATTACCGATTTTAGGTTTCAAATAAGTTGATAACAGTAGTGTAATAGACGGCGCAAGGCTGCCTAGTCCGCCCATTTTGCCGATGTTTGCAGATGGTGTTCCACGTGCGAACGACGCCAATGATTGCTCTGTATTGCTTGGCGTGATGCCAAGAAGATTCATGCGTGCTAACCATGCTGTTTTTGTGTCGTTTGTTGAGGTTTGAGCGGTGTCAGATGTGCAGACGGTAAAAACAGCACTTCCAAACCCTGCAACCATATTGCTTAGCAATAAGCCAATGTAAGGCGCACTACCTGTTGTGACGCTAGCTAAGTCTGCAGAGAGCACTAATGCAAATGTTCCGCCTAATCCAGTAAGACTCATGGCAAATAAGCTTAATGCAGTTTCTCGTCCAAACCCAAGGCTTGCGTGTCTTTTTGATAAAAAGCGTAAAAATCCACCCGAAACAGATGCCAATGAAATGATCAAACGATAAAAAACAGAGACAGATGTGAGCTGGCTTGCGGCGAGATTTCCTAATGAAGTCGGTGCAAACGTCACACCGTATATCCACGTTTGGGTGAATAAGTTATTAAATGGTGTGCCTTTCAATGTTTCAATAATGTGATCATAAGGACTATATTGGGGCGGAAGAATAAAGCGTGCAGTGTAACCTGCTTCTTTAAATGTTTTTAAAATGAGTTGATGATCACCATAAAAACGTGGGTAAAGTAAGTGTTCAACAAGGTAATAGGTGGTTAAATGATGCGCGTGCTCATTGTTTGTTTGGCTTTCTTCATCATGTGCTTTAAGATTTTGAATAAACTCAGAAAATTTTGTGCATGGTGATGTTTTAATGTGGTTAACCAGTGCGAAAATTTCTTCAACAAGAGCATTATCCTGAAGCAGGGTCGAGATAACAGATTGAATGTATTGGAGGCGCTCAGGAAGTTTAATGTCCGTGGATAAAGGAGAAAGTAAAGGTTGAATTGCTGTACGTAAATCTTCTGTGGAATGAATTGATGAAACGAGTTGCTTGAATGTCTCAAAATAGGCATCATCAGCGTGTTTTAAAAAATCCAGTAAAGGATGTTCAGGGGCTGGTGTATCAGATGCAACAGGGACTAACTCAACAGAAATTAACATATTCATTTCATCTTG
>JAGVJT010000083.1 GCA_020050955.1 Legionellales bacterium
ATTGTGTTGTTTAAGTGAGTGTATCTTTTGCCAGTGCTAATACTTCGTTTCCTTTGCCATCTAAAATAGCTTTCATAACATATAAACCAAACCCCGTGGCGTCTGTTGCGGTAATGGTGGGCGGGATAATAAGTTCGTTTGGGTTTGTTTTTACATCAAGTAGTGCGGGTCCCGAATACGCTAAGATCGCTTGTATGGCACCATCCAATTGAGATGCATCATTGACATGAACACTGTGAATGCCGATGGCTTCGGCAAGCTTTGCAAAATTAGTTGCACACAAATCAGTACCATATTCTAACATGCCTGCAACGTGCATTTCTAACTTTACAAAATTGAGCGTACTATTGTTATAAATGACGATTTTTAGTGGGATGTCATGCTGAATCATAGTTAAAATATCACCCATTAACATGCTAAATCCACCGTCACCACATAATGCAATGACTTGACGTTTAGGATGACTTATTTGAGCGCCAATGCCTTGAGCGAGTGCATTAGCCATCGAACCATGGTTAAATGATCCGAGTAAACGCCGCTCCCCATTCATCGTGAGATAGCGGGCTGCCCACACCGTTGGTGTGCCTACGTCACAGGTAAAAATCGTATCGCTAGACGCATACTGGCTAATAAGTTTTGTTAAATATTGCGGATGAATAGCATCTTTGTTGGATGTTGGTGATGCAAGTTCATTTAGCTTTTCACGTGCTTTTTTATAGTGATTGATTGCATGTGTTAAATGCGTGTGATCAGTTTTTTGTTTTAGTAACGGTAGTAATGCTTGTAAGGTTGCTTTAGTGTCGCCGATTAAACCTAAATCGATCGCTGTGCGTTTTCCTAATTGTTGCGCATCAATGTCAATTTGAATCACACGTGCTTTCGTTGGGTAAAATTGGCGATAGGGGAAACTTGCACCAACTAATAAGAGCACATCACAAGATTCCATAGCATGGTAGCCCGAAGAAAATCCAATAAATCCGGTCATGCCTACATCGTAAGGATTGTTTGGTTCAACGTAAGGCTTACCTCGTAAAGTATGCACAACGGGTGCTTGTAATGTTTTACATGTCGCAACAATAAAGTCATGTGCGTTAGCACAACCAATGCCACAAAAGAGAGTGATGTTATTGGCATTGTTTAAATAATCTGCGGCAATCGTTAATTGCTCAAAGGTTGGCACAACAACCGGTGGTTGTATGTTGGTCCATGGAAAAAGTTGTGTTTTGGGGATGGTTTGCATGGCCATATCACCAGAAATGACAATGACCGCAACCCCGCGTTTAGCGATAGCGGTTTGCATGGCTAAATGCAGTAGTCTTGGCATTTGCTCTGGGGATGTTAAAACTTCACAAAAATAACTGCATTCTTTAAAAAGAATTTCTGGATGGGTTTCCTGAAAATAAGCACTACCCAATTCAGAGGTTGGAATTTGAGCTGCGATGGCAAGTACAGGGGTTTGGCTTCGTTGACAATCATATAATCCATTGATTAAATGGAGGTTACCAGGACCGCAACTTCCTGCGCAGACGGTTAGTTTGCCTGTTAATTGTGATTCTGCACCTGCTGCAAATGCCGCAACTTCTTCGTGGCGTGTATGTACCCACTGGATTTTTTTAGTATGCTGAAGTTTTTTAGTAATGCCATTGAGTGAATCACCAACAATACCATAAATGCGTTGAACACCGGCGTCTATAAGTGTGTTGATAAGATGATCTGCCACTGTCGTCATGATTAAGCCCACTTTCCCTGTGTGTTAGATGTTCAGTCTAATTTGATTAGGGTGTGTTGGCAATTCAATGCTCTGGAGCTACCTTAGATTAACCTGCATAGCCTGAGTTTGGTTGCGGCTTCGCGTCTTCGATGCCATGAAGCGTTTCTGAAAAGACAGATAATTGACGCACAATTTCAGCTTCAGAAGCCATGATCATGGTTTCTTCTTTGGCAAAAGAACTGCGATGTAGTAAGACCCAACTGCATAAATCTGTAAATGCGCGAAGGATGGTTTTAATCGACGATAATGCGTGATCTACGCGAGATAGTGGTAAATCTAGTTCATTTTTTATAAGTTCATCACATTGATTTCTCAGCATCGCCAGTGTAATTTTTCCATGTTCATATTGATAAATTTGAGACGTTATAGTTTGAATGAGTGATTTTTTATGAGGAAATTGATGTTCTAGTTTTTGAAGTGCAAGTGATAGTTTATCGATTTGTGCATAAATATCGATATAAAACGAACTTTCATGTTTTTGGGATGCAGTATATTCAGAGTGTTTTATTAAATCACGATGTTTGGCATACAGCATTTCATAATGAGGCAAATCTTTTGGATTTCCCTGATTTTCTGGTTGTTCTAGAAATATTTTTGCGTCGTTTAGTCCGCTTGTGACATGCGAGTCTAATTCATTAAATTGTGCTAAAAGAATTTGTTTTTCTGTCGGTGATAGTTCTTTATTGTTAAGCAATTTTAGTGTGGTTTGCATATTTTGAATATGAACATGGATCATCTTGAAGTTTTGTTGTAGCTTTGTTCTGCTTTGTAATTGGTGGTGTGTATTTTGAGCAGGATCTAGCATTTTTCTAGAGTTCAATGCCATGAGAAGAAAATGAGGCTGTGCTTGAATTTTTTCAATTTGTGTGTGTAATGCTGCTAATGTTATGCGGCTATCATCACTGTGATCAATGGTTGGTGATGTTGCCTTTTCTATCATGGCTTTTAATTTTTCGCCGATAGCACTTTTAAAGATGGGGTAGTCAAAATCTAAACCATTTTTAACCCACGTCTCTTCACTGGGAGCTACCAAGTAATCATACAAAGCAACGCCAATTTGATAGCACATGAATTGTTCGGCATGAATGAATGGCTCGTTTGGAGGCATAAAAGAGTTAATTTGCCCAAGGTATTCGGGTGGGGCGTACGAAGCTGTTGTTGCAATAGAGGAGATTGGGATATGGCCATCAACAATGGGTAACAACGCTTTTTTATCGGCCATGATGATGCGGCCATTCTCTTTTAACAAAAAATTAGATAATTTGATGTCAGTGTGCATGGCATTGTTTCGCAACAATAGTTGACTGCACTCTATGATTTGCTCAATGTGAGAAAGCCCGGTTTGAATAATAGCGCCTTCCGTGCGATGCCTATCTTTTTTCGTTCTATTGGTGCGTAAATCGCTTTTTGGTGCATATTCTGACACGATGATGCGATAACCCATGTCAGATGATGCTGCTTGCGTATAATCTTGCGCTAAAAAAAGGCTAACAGGCGTTTTTTCTAATTGTTGAAGAAGTGCTGTGTCATTCATGACTTCAACGCGCAAAATAAAGGCAGATCCTTGACCTTGATTGGGTTTTAATAACCAGCTTTTGTTGTTTCCGCCGCCCAGTGATTTAATATCAAAGTGTGATAATTGAGGAAGTGATGTGTTGGGTGTTGAAAACGATTGAATATTTGAGAGTGTTTCAATCAGTGTATTTTTTTCTTTGTTTGTTGCATCCTCAAGATACCATCGAAAAAATGGTGTCATCGATTGGTGCTCTTTGTAGTGCGCTTGCAAGACTGAATCATGCTGAATGATGTCATAAAGACGTGCATCAATGTCTTGAATTAAATCGCGAGCATTTTGTTGTTCAATAAGTGTGAGTTGTTCAAAATTAATGATGTCTAATAACGTCGTTTTCATCTTTTTTAAATGAAAAAAATAACGTAAATCACCAGACTGATGTTCAATTTTGGTATATTGTTGCACATCATCTTGAAGTTGTTTCATCTTTGGGTGTTTTCTAGAAAAAATGTGTTGAATTTTATTTAGTAAATTGGTTGAGGATGTGTGTGTGCCTGAGGAAAATTGACGTTGTGCATGGGCTAATTCAAGTAAGCGCATCTCTGCTGCAAGTCCTGGCAAAGGCACAGATTGCTCGGGTGATATACGAATCAGTTCATCAGTGATGCTTGG
>JAGVJT010000136.1 GCA_020050955.1 Legionellales bacterium
GAAACTAAACATAACATTATGAGCATAATTTGCATGTAAGGATGAACGTGTGTGTGGATTGATTGGTTTTTTAAGTACGGGTCTTGAGCATCAACAGGGAACGATATTGTTGATGCGTATGACTGATAAAATTGCACATCGTGGCCCCGATGCTGATGGCATCTGGTTTGATGAGCAAAGTCAAATTGGTTTAGGTCATCGTCGGTTATCTATTCTTGATTTATCACCAGCCGGCGCTCAACCGATGACATCACCAAGCGGACGTTATGTGATGGCATTTAATGGAGAAATTTATAATCATTTGGTATTGCGTAATACATTAACAGATTCAATCGCTTGGCGTGGTCATTCCGACACAGAAACATTGCTCGCATGCTTTGACGCATGGGGCATTGAGGCAACAGTGAAAGCGTCGGTTGGGATGTTTGCGTTTGCTGTTTGGGACAAAGAAACAGGTGCTTTAACGTTAGGGCGCGATCGTGTTGGCGAAAAACCACTTTACTATGGTTGGCAACAAAAACATTTTCTTTTTGGCTCAGAATTAAAGGCACTTAAAGCGCATCCTGCATTTCAAACAACAGTTAATCGGGATGCACTTGCTTTGTTTATGCAACATAATACCATTGCGGCACCCTACAGCATTTGGCAGGGTATTCATAAGCTTATGCCTGGATGTTTGCTAAGAGTTTCTTACGATAGGCCAGAGCCTGTGATTACGCGTTATTGGTCTGTATTAAATAATCAATCATTATTTCAAGGAACGTTCAAAGAAGCATCTTTATTGCTTGAAGAAACACTGTGTCGTGCAATTGATTTACAAATGATGGCAGATGTCCCTGTCGGTGCATTTTTATCAGGTGGAGTTGATTCATCGTTAATCGTTGCCTTAATGCAAACATGCACAAAAACGCCTGTTCGTACATTTTCAATTGGTTTTCACGAAGCCCAATATAACGAAGCACAGCATGCGAAGGCAGTGGCATCGTATTTAGGTACCGAACACACAGAGCTTTATGTAACAGCAAAAGATGCATGTGCTGTGATTCCACATTTACCATCTATTTATGATGAACCTTTTGCCGATTCTTCTCAAATCCCAACATTTTTGGTGTCGCAATTAGCGAAACAACATGTTTCTGTTGCACTAACAGGTGATGCAGGGGATGAGTTATTTGGTGGTTATGGTCGATATTTAATGGCAAATCAGCTGTGGTCTTTCCTTTCTAAAATGCCTTTAACCATGCGTAAGGCGCTTGGTAATGGATTGTCAACTATCCCTCCAAAGCTTTTAAATAGTTTGTCTGTACCATTAATGAAAGTATTACCTTCGCATCTCCGCGTTGGGCGATTAGGCGATAAAATGCATAAAGGTGCACGGATGTTATCTAGCCCTTCAATTTTGGATGTTTATCACAAAGTTGTTTCTCATTGGCAGGATCCAGAGCAGTTGGTTGTTAATGCAACGTTACCTTTAACGGCATTTAGCGATATTGATATGTTTGCGAATGTGTCAACAAACATAGAACGCATGATGATGATCGACATGATGACATATTTGCCAGATGATATTCTTACAAAAGTGGACAGAGCTGCAATGCATGTTTCGCTAGAAACACGTGTACCATTTTTAGATCATCGCGTGATAGCATTGGCAAGCTCGCTACCGCTATCTTATAAAATTCATCAAAATCAGGGAAAAGTGATATTAAAAGATATTCTTTATCGCCATATCCCTAAAGATCTTATTGAGCGACCTAAAATGGGGTTTGGTATTCCTTTGGGTTCGTGGTTACGTGGCGATTTGCGAGAGTGGGCAGAGGACTTACTCAATGAATCGCGATTAAATCAAGAAGGTTTTTTTCAAGCAACGATGATTCGCAAAAAATGGGCAGAACATCTTTCTGGGCGTATGAATTGGCAGCATTTATTATGGGACGTATTGATGTTCCAGGCATGGTTGAATGAACAATGACAACATGTATATACATGATTGAGTATCATGAAAAATAGCATTTTATTCGTAACAACAATTCCAAATGCATTGGTAGCATTTTTACTGCCGTTCGCAGATCATTTGAAGCAACATTATTGGCGAGTTGATGCAATGTCGTCAGACATTCATCAATCATTGCCATGTCAACAGCATTTTGATCACTGCTGGGATGTACCGTTATCTCGAAAGTTACGTGATTTACATCGTAGCATTGGGACGATACAGAAAATTAGAACGACTATCTTGCAACAACAGTATAAGATTGTACATGTGCACACACCCATTGCGGCATTTATTGTTCGCTATGCTTTACGAAATATGAAAGCCAAGCCATATGTTATTTATACAGCACATGGGTTTCATTTCTATCCTGATGGCTCATGGTTCAATAATGTTGTTTTTAAGGGAATGGAACGACTGGCTGGTCGATGGACTGATGCATTGATTACCATTAATCAGCATGATTTTACCGCTGCTAAAAAAATGAAGTTAGTTTCTGACGAATGTTTGCATCATGTACCAGGCATAGGAATTGATCGACATTATTATGATGCACGTGGTGTTACTGAAATACAGATTAATACTTTACGCCAAGAATTAATGTTGAAATCGGATGAGCGGTTTTTGTTAATGGTTGCAGAGTTTACCGCACAAAAAAGGCATGTTCTAGCTGTGATCGCTCTTTCAAAAATAAAAGATGAAACGTTGCATCTTGTATTTGCGGGAAGTGGTAGAGAGCTTGAGTCTGTGAAAAAGCTTTCTATTACACTGGGGATTAAACATAGAGTTCATTTTTTAGGACATCGGAATGATATTCCTATTCTAATGAAAGCATCTAAAGCGGTTTTATTACTATCGAAACGAGAAGGACTACCTCGTTGCTTGTTAGAGGCAATGGCACTTGGTGTGCCTGTGATTGGTGCACGAATTCGAGGGATTGAAGATCTTCTGCAAGATAATGCGGGTATTTTAATTCCTTCGGGATGTTTACCAAGTTTGATTGAAGCGATTGAACAATTATTGAGAGATGATGCGTCGGTATTTGCGATGATTGAAAATGCTCAGAAAAAGCTAGAGCAGTACGATATTAACCATGTTTTAAGGTGTCATGCTGATATCTATCAGCATGCGCTTGTGGCATATCAGGCTCGGGTGAGGGAGTAATATGAAGATTTGTCACATGATTGTTGGCCTCAACACGGGTGGTGCTGAACATATGTTGCGTCGGTTAGTGCTGCATATGAAGAATAATGAATCTATTAAACGGCAAGTTGTGATTTCGCTAACAGATGTTGGTCCAGTTGGTCAATTACTACTTGATGCTGGTGTTGAAGTGCATGC
>JAGVJT010000045.1 GCA_020050955.1 Legionellales bacterium
GTGATCATGTCTTGCATGATGATTTGTGCGTCTTCATAAGAAAGATGAGGGCTTGTGCCATGTTCTGGTACAAGTTTTTGAAGCACGTTGCCTGCATCAAAAGGCGTTAAAACATTACCATGATACGATTGGCTTTTAGAAAATAATGCTTCTGCAATGCTTTCGGGGCCGATGGTATACTTATCTTCTTTTTTATGAATGATGCTACCACCACCAAGCGCGAGCACTTGAATGCTGGGTAACATGAAGCTTGTTGCAATGCCTGCGATGGTAGCGCCTGCACTTGAGTAACGAGGAAAACCATTTTCGATGACACCAATATCGGTGGAAGTTCCACCAATATCAACGACAATGGCTTGATGGCATTGAGCGAGTTTGCTCGCGCCAATCAGTGAATTTGTCGGTCCTGATGACACTGTTCGAATGGGGAAAGATAGTGCATCATCTAGCGATAAAAGCGTGCCGTTATTTTGAGTGATGAGTAAATCGCACTTAAAACCCAGAGAAGATAAATCGTCTTTCACATGATGAAAGTGATCTCGCATGACCTTTTGAAGGGTTGCGTTAATGATGGCATTGCTTTCTCGTTCAATAAACCCCAATCCTCCGACTTGATGTGAGAGCGTCACAGGAAGGTCTGGATAGTGCGCTGAAATGTATGCGCCAACATGCACTTCCTCTTCCGAATAAAGAGGTGAAAAGACACCGATGATGGCAAGCGATTCAGCGCCTTGTGCTTGTAATGTTGCGACGGCAGATGAAACTTCATTTATATCAAGTGCTGATAGTGCTGTTTTGTCATATTCAAATCCTCCATGAATGGTTTGAACACCGGCGATGATGGTGTCTTTTTTAACCTTGGGCCAGTTAAATGCGGGGGGTAATTCTGGATTGTGGCCTGCAAGACGAAGAATACCTACGCGATAAAGTGATTTTAACTCCAACAAACTATTTACAGCCATGGTAGTACCCAAATGAATGGCCTTGCAATGAGATGCTTGAAGATTGTAATGAGCTAATAGGTGACGAATACCACACAAAAGTGCTTCTTCAATGGGTTTGAAGGCAGCTTGCTTGTGTGATGCAATGATTTCTTCTTGTGCATTGACTGCAACGATGTCGATGTGTGTGCCACCAATATCAATGCCTAATATGTATGTGTTTAGTGAGTTCATTTTGCCCCCAAAGAAAGTGATTGATAATGAACAGATGAAAGTGCGTTAGGTTGTAACCAGAAACTTGGTGCCTCTAAAAGATAAACGGCAACATCAAGGCCGTAAGTGAGTGCCTCTGTGGGTAACGGTCTACCTGTTTTTTGATCAACGATAACAATAATGTCAGGGCTCCCTGCGACATCTTGCTCATCTTTGGTGATTTTCATGTATTCATTTTGATAATGAACTTGAAAAGAATAGGATTGATTTTTTATTTGCACGTATCCAAATAAAAACCCACCGCGCATGTCATGAAAAACATCGGTAATGACGCCGCTTCCGACTTGGTTTTGGTGACGGATGAAGTCGTCATGATGATGCATTAAGGTCTCGCCTAAATGCAAAGCACGAGAAATACTGCCTTCAATGACATAATCTTTCGCGTCACGGCCATTTAATAAAAAAGTAGCGATGCCCGCACTTGAACCAAAATGCACAGTCATGTCACGGACTGACTTTTCTAATAATGATAGATTGTGAAGCTTAAGTGTCATCATGTTACCGTGATGATCTGCTAAGTATGTCGGATTGCACGATGCCTTTAAAACTGCGGGTTTGCACATGTTGATTTCAGGAAACGCACGTCCGATTAAATCTGCATCTAACATAGGCAAATGATGTTTGAGCGCGAGCAATAGGGGTGTTAAGGCATTACACCCCCCAATCTCAGCTGGCATGATGATGATGTTTCTAGTCGGAAAATCAGCTTTTATGCTTTCATAGATACTATCAAAAATGAGCATATTAGGCAGACGCTCCATGTTTACTAATGGCGCACCAACAAACGCGACGGGGACAATTAAATCATCGTCGTCTAAATCGTTGAGTGATAAAAGTTCGACATCGCCGTATAGCGTCATAAAGTAGTCGATGAGATCATATAAAATTTTAGTGTCCCCACCACCGCCTGATCCTAAAATAGTGGCTCCTAAGCTTAGTGTGTGCAACTGATCTTGATTAAGCTTCCTCATGCTTTTCTCCCATGGTGAGTGTGATAGATGGTTGTTGTGTTGTCGATTGCTCTGTTGTTAGCGTGATGTTTAATGATGAGCGTGGGGATGTGAACATACTAAGATGCCTTAATGCACTCGGCGTGATGACTACAGATTGTGTCGTGATGTCTGTGGCTGACATGGATGTTATTTTTTTATGGCATGCGGCCATGTTAGAGATATAAATGTGTTTAATCATAATAGGGCATCCCGATGGCTTCTCATGGGTTAATCCATAATGAAGTGCTGCATTGTATAGCGGCGCATAGGTTGCTGTTGAACATAGAGATAAATCAAGATGAATATTCATAAGAGAGGTGGTTTGATCAGTAATTTCTCTTGGAAAATCAGTTTCTAGCGCATCAACACGACCTTTGGCGCCTTGTGGGAGTTGTGTGTGGGCCGCCGCACTCATCATGATAATTTTTGCGATATCAAGTTGTTTAAAATGTTCAACAAAGGCTGTGGCGTCATGATTGGCATAACATGCATCGATAAGTGGTGTTTCGAGTACCTCATTGCTTTCCATGTCAATGACAACGGCAGCGGAGTCTTGCTGATGTTGTTCTTCATCAATCACTTGAAATTGACCGTGCTGATAGCGATAGCCAATAGAATGTTGACTGGTAATGTTGTCTGATGTTTTTCGCGTGAGATTCACAATCAACAGTGATTCTTGATGTTTGATAAAATCGAGCATAATTTGTGTGCTGATAAAACATGGAAGCAGCGTGATGTGTATTTGAGATGAATTGATGTAGATAAAATCATGATTAAAGTACTGTTCAAAACGTTCGTCAAAATGGATATGATGATGCGTTTTTAAAAACTTTATGCTTTCCTCTGCAACCTCTGATTTTGCTTCAGTGATAAATTTTTCTTTTTTCGTGGGGCTATCTAAAGGGTATGAGGGGATAATGTCTGGATGGATGGATGATTGTATGTCAATGGCTTTTAGTTCACTGTATTTTTTATTGCCAAATTTGGTGAGCATGTCACATAGTAAAATATAGCGAATATAAGATGCTTCGAGCTCTTTGGGTAACGATTTTTCTGGTGTTGTTTGTTCGATGATGGCGTAAATGTTTAAAAGATTAATGACACGTATTTGGCATGCCGTATCACGAAGGAATGGGTCACATTTTAGAATTAAGTCTAACAGTTCTTGCTTGTTTTTTTCGATGGATAACATGGTATTTTTTCCTCATTAAAAATAAAAAATTAGTGAATTTAAAATGAGAAAAACGCCAACAAAAATTTGTAAAATAAGTCATGATTAAGCTCCTTTTGTGTAAAATAAAAATGATAAAAAAATACCTAGTACTTTATTCTGAATGCTACGCACATAATTTTGGATGTTACCTATGTGATCTTGGATACCACACAGGTCATCCTGGGTGTTGCGAATGAGCTCCGTGCGTTTGGCATGGAAGCTAGACTTAAGAGATCCTTTGCTACGCTCAGGATGACGGATAATTTGATGTTTTAGAGATGGAAATTTTTTGAGTTCGATAATTAATGCAATGAGTGTGTCGTTATACGTGCGACGAAGTCGGTATTGCGGTAAGCGTGCGTAAATTGATCTTGAGTGTTGCATGTTGTGTTTCTCTTCTTAAATATTGACTTAAAAAAGCAGCGACGACGGCAGAGTTCATACTGAACCATTGCCAAGCTTTTGTGCTTTTAAAGTTAAAATTAAAGAAAAACATGCGCTTATACTCGTTTAAAAAATGTTCACCTAATTATAATAGGCATTTTAAAATAATGTTGTCAATTATTTTTTACAAAATTTTTAAACAGCACATCGTGTTCCAATTGATTTTTGATGCATGACAACATCCAACA
>JAGVJT010000240.1 GCA_020050955.1 Legionellales bacterium
AAAATATGTGCAGCTTAATACAGATGAAGCGGTTGTTAGGTTGCGTGTTGTTGCCACGACATGGGCACCTGAAGGCGATTTACCCTTGCTGCGTCGTCGTAGCTCAGAATTAGTCAAGGCGATTCAAGGATGGGGCTCAACGGATGTTTCAGAAGTTTGTGGCGATCCTTTCTCAGGCTTTGTGGCGAGCATGCTCGGTACGACGACAGCGAGCCCTGCAGTCGCTTCTGTCGCACCATTATCCGATGTTATTTCGATGCTGCCGATCACGCGTCCTGCGTCACCTTGGACAACAGGCGCATTACTCTTTCGCTCACCAGATGGTAAGCCATGGCCATTTCAGCCAGGCTCGAGCCAGCAAACAACTTGGATTGATTTGGTGTATGCAAGACCAGGTTCGGGAAAATCTGTGTTGTCCAACGCACAAAATTTAGCGCTGTGTATGTCAGCGGGTCTTTCGCGCTTACCACGCATTGCTATCATTGACATTGGTCCTTCTAGTAGCGGACTTGTGTCGCTTTTGAAAGAGGCTTTACCTGCGGAAACGCGGCATTTGGTAGCCTATCATCGGCTACGAATGACACCAGAGTATTCAATTAACCCATTTGATACGCAGTTAGGCTGTCGTCGTCCAACAGCCACAGAACGATCATTTTTAGTGAACTTCTTGACCTTGTTGACAACACCTCTGGGTGCGGATAAACCCTATGATGGTATGCCCGATTTAGCAGGGATGGTGGTGGATGAATTGTATAAAAGCTTATCTGACGAGAATAATCCAACACCTTATTCTCCAGGGCTTGAAGAGTTTATTGACAGTATCTTAGAAGAAATTGGGTTTGTTCGCGACTCTAAATCGACGTGGTGGGAAGTTACTGATGCCTTGTTTTCTTCAGGATTTAGCCATGAAGCAATGCTGGCACAACGTTATGCGATGCCGTTGCTTGCAGATGCTGCGTCCATTTGTCGTTCTTCGTCCATTGAGGATTTATATGAAAAAGTGACGACGCCGACTGGAGAGTCGTTAATTAATGCATTTTCTCGAATGGTTTCTAGTGCGGTTCGGGAATATCCTGTGCTTTCACGGGTAACGGCATTTGATTTAGGCGAAGCACGCGTTGTTTCGTTGGATCTTGATGAGGTTGCAAAAAGCGGAGGTGATGCCGCCGATCGAAAAACATCAGTGATGTACATGCTTGCACGCTATGTTTTAGCACGCCATTATTATTTAACAGAAGAAAGTGTGAGTGATATTCCTAATCAGTATCAACAATATCATTTGGAGCGTATTCGTGAAATTCGCGAAGATCCAAAACGCATTGTGTATGACGAGTTTCATCGAACTTCTCGCTCGTCTGCAGTGCGGGAGCAAGTTATCTTAGATATGCGTGAAGGTCGAAAATGGAACGTCCAAATTTCTTTGCTATCACAGTCTGTGGATGATTTTGACCCTGTCATGATTGAGTTCGCGACATCGATTTACATCATGGATGCAGGTCCCACGCAATCCATTGAGAAAACAACGCAAATTTTTGGATTATCAGAAACGGCCAAAATTGCTTTACGAACACGTGTGCATGGCCCTAGACAAGGTGGTGCAACGTTTATTGCGCAGTTTTCCACGAAAAGTGGTGTTAGCGTTCAATTGTTGACGTTAACATTAGGTCCTATTGAGCTGTGGGCATTTAGTACGACCGCTGAAGATGCCGCTGTGCGCAACCAATTGTACCGGCATATTGGTCCGTCAGAAGCCAGACGTTTTCTTGCGCTATTATTTCCCAATGGCTCTGTGTCTAAAGAGTTGAATGAGCGATTGAATTCTTTAAAAGGTGATGGTGGATTAATCGAAGAAGAAAACCGTACGAGTGTGTTGGGACAATTAGTACAGGATATTTTAGATGCTTATTCACGTGACCCGCACAGCAAAAGTTTAGCTGCGGTGAAGAGTGGTGATAAACGATAAGATAAACTCACCAGGGAGTGGCTATCCTTGTTGTTTAAGGTCTCTCTTAAGGTAAGCCGATGCTGAAAGGATACATGAACGCGCCAAGGCTTATGGATCCCGCGATTTATTCGCGGGATCCATAAAATCTCTTTTGTGCATCAGTTAAGAGCCACCGCGACTCATCGTTGATGTACTCGTCGCTGCGACCGCTGGCGTTGACTCAATTACTTTGCGATGAGCATCCATTTTTTGTTTCATCGCGGCTTGATCTGGCCCAACTTGTTTTTCGAGAGCATGTTGAGCCTTTAAATCAATTTCTTGCTTTGTATTGGGTGCATCTTTAAACAACTCTTCAACCGTGTATTTTTTGCCGTTAACCATCATAGTCAGCTTATCTTCCGGATAACCCATTTCACGTGCAGCAGCAAACTGTTCTCTCACCATTCTCATCGCAAGTGTGGGGTTGGCAGAATAGTTGAATGAAAGCGTGAGCGATTCTTTTCCAAGTGCTTTCATAAAGCTTGCCATGGTTAGCCAGGTCGTTTTCGATTGATGTGACGCGCCGCTATAAAAAGAGGGTGAAAATAACCGACTCGGTGCGTTGAATTGCATCGAATAGCCATCAGGTGGGGTTTTGGTAACCTGAAATTCTGCGCCTGTGATGGTTTTGATACGGTTTTGTGTTGCTTGTAACAAATCATCGATTTCAACCCCTGCTAATAAGCCACCAGTACCTGTCATGGTTGCAACCGCGCGTTCACCATCGTCTTTGTTTAGATGAATGGCATCCATGATTTTACGCATGTCGTCCCGTTCGTGACGCAGTGGTGCAAGTGCTGTGATACGGTCACGTTCTTTCTGGGCTGCTTTATGCAGTGCTGTAATGTCATCATCCATGGCTTTTTGAAAAGCATCGATGTTTTGTTTTTGTGCTGCGGCGAGGTTTGATAATGCTCGGACACGCGCTGGTTCATCTGGAATGCTGCCACCGAGTGGTGCATTTTTAAGAGCTGCTGTATCGGCTTCATGCTGAGCATTAATAATATCTAATGCTTTTTTGCGTTCATCTTGCAGGTATGTATTTAAATCACTTGGATGAAAACGCCCACCAATATCCGCGAGTGATTGATCTAGTGAGCCAAGCGATGCTTCTAATCCAGTGATGGCAGGGACGACTGCTTCTGGTACTTCGCCAGGAAGACCTGCTGATCGAGCTTTCAAGTAAGTTTTAAGGTGCTCTGAAGTTTTCACGGGGGGCAAGCTAATACTGTCTTGATAAGCCGACAGTAGTTTGTTACGCGTTGTTGGTGATAATTTCTCTAGTGTTTTTGTATGATAAACGTACTCATCGACGTTTCGAAAAAAGAAGTTAAAGAGTGAGTCAGCCGGACTTGCCCATGCCATGATGATTCCTTGTGTAAACACACTGTTGTGTCAAAAAGTATAGCATGAAAAAGTTTATAATCTCGATAGATAAGCTTAGAACATGTTGGTAATTCGTGCCCAAACGTATGTCCCGCAGCTTGTGCGCGGGATCTATAGATACTGTGTGGGCTGAGTGATGGTGTTACCAAGCGGCAATGGCTGCATCTTTGAATAATTGTTTGGCTTTTTCTTTAACTTCATCTGATTGAAATGCTTTTACGAATAAATCCAATTGTTGTTTTTTAGGCGAGTCTTTACGAGCGACGATGATATTAGCGTAAGGTGACTCTTTATTTTCGATAACTAATGCATCGCGTGTGGGGCTTAGGCCTGCAGGAAGAGCGAATGTTGTGTTGATGATTGCTGCGTCTACATCAGGAAGGATACGGGGAAGTTGTGCTGCATCTAAGACTTTGAATTGTAAATCATGTGAGTTTGTTAGAATATCATGAAGGCCTGGTGTTTTTGTTTTTGATTGAAGCGTGATGAGATGAGCTTGCTCTAAAAGCATGAGTGCTCGCGCCTCATTGCTAGGATCATTTGGAAGAGCGATTAACGCATGTTGTGGTAGGGTCTCGAGTGATTTAAATCGTTGAGAGTATAATCCGACGGGATATAAAAATGTTTTACCAATAGGAATTAACTGATAACCACGCGCTTGATTGGCAGCTTCAAGATAGGGCGCATGTTGGTAAACATTGGCATCAAGGCTACCATCGTTTAATGCTTCGTTTGGTAAATTATAATCGTTGAACTCAATAATCTTCACAGTTAAACCATAACGATCGTTAGCGATCTTTTGAGCGACTTGCACGAGCTCTGTTTCAGGGCCTGCTAATGTACCGACAAGTAACGTATTTGTTGGTGTTGATTGATGGCAGCCGCTCAGCATGCTAACTAACAACGCGAAAAAACCAATTATGCGCATGGAAATGTCCCCTTTGATACACGTCGTGTTAATTTATCGCCTAAAAACTGGATGCATTGGACAATAAGCACAAGCAATAAAACGGTTATCAACATGATGGTGATATCAAATCGTTGATAACCGTAGCGAATGGCCAGATCACCTAAGCCACCACCGCCAACGGTGCCCGCCATGGCAGAATAATTAACCAACGTGATAGCGGTTAATGTTGTTGCCTGAATGAGAGCAGGGCGCGCCTCTAGTAATAAAATATGGCGAATCATTTGCCATGTATTTGCTCCCATGGCGTGTCCTGCATCAAGCAATCCACGAGGCAGCCTTTGATAAGCATTGTCAACCAAGCGTGCAAAAAATGGCGCTGCACCTAAGGTAAGAGGTACAATCGCTGCATGTACACCGATGGACGTGCCAACAAGAAAGCGCGTTAACGGAATCAGAGCGACTAAAAGAATGATGAATGGAATGGAGCGGCAAACATTCACAAAAGCACTTAATAGTCGATGAAGTGTTCGATGAGGACGCAGCGTTTGGCTTGTAAAAAGTAAGGTACCTAATGGTAGGCCTACGATCATCGCAAAGCATGTACTTGCCATGACCATATATAATGTCTCACCTGTGGCAAGAAAAAGGTCATGATATAGGGTTAGTGACATAGCCAAGCATCTCCACGGTTAGTCCAGTTTGTTTACAGCGTATTAAAAAGGCATCAAGTAATGTTTTGTTTGCGACGAGCTCAACAACTAACACGCCGCAAGTGACGGCATCAATGCGATCAATGTTTGCGAGTAAAATGGTCATGTCTACGTTTAGTTCTCGGCTTGTTTGGCTGATGAAGGGGCCGGTTGCTGCTTCTCCTTCAAAAAATAAGCGCAATAATGG
>JAGVJT010000178.1 GCA_020050955.1 Legionellales bacterium
ATTGGATTTGCCATTCCCATCAACATGGCAAAGGATGTTGCACAACAACTGATTAAGTTTGGCTCCATTCATCGCGGTTTAATGGGTGTATTCGTGCAACATTTAACGCCTGAGCTTGCACAAGCGATGGGCTACCCTGAAAATTTTCAAGGTGCATTGATTGCACAAGTAAATGAAGGCTCACCTGCGGAGCATGCCGGATTAAAGCCGGGTGATATCATCATTCGGATCAATGATACAAAAATTACCCAAGCCACACAGGTAAAAACCGCCATTAGTTTATTACGTGCAGGAAGCGATGCGAAAATTGTCATCAAACGACAGGGTCGCGAAATCACTCTAAGTGCCGTAGTCACCGATATCAAAAAACACGAGCAAAAGCTACAAGCTTCAAATCCATTTTTATACGGCCTATCATTACGAAATTTTGAGCAAGATTCGCCTTTACATGGCCATATTACGGGTATCCAAGTCGTTGGAGCCTCTGAAAATAGTGCGGGATGGCGTGCAGGACTTCGTCCGGGGGATGTGATCATTAGCGCGAATAATCAAACCGTACGTGACACCAATGCCTTACAATCCATTGCTAAAAAGCAGAAGAAGCAACTGTTAGTTCAAGTGCTTCGTGGGCCAGGTGCGTTGTATATTCTCGTTATATAAAGTGGTGTAAAACACTGCTTATATCATTCTCACGTCATCCCGACCAGCATAACGAGAGGGATGATGTGGCATGTGCTTTAACCAGAAAATGTCTCACTGCGTTCGAGATGACGCAAGACGTAGAGAGCGTCTAAACGTTATGAATGATTTTGAGACATTTTTGAAAAACGTCGGGGCCACTTTCAGAATGACATTGACCCACGTTCGATATGAGTACTAAAGAATCAAAACAATTTGCAAAAACGCCTTATTTCTCACCATAAATATATTTAACGATATTATTCGCAACTGCTTTCACCGTTAATTTATCAGTCTCAAAACTAATATCGGCAAGCTCTTCATAAAACGGCTCTCGCTCATCGCGTAAGCTAACAAGACGTCCTTCTAGATCGTCTGTTTGTAATAATGGACGCTTCGTATCGCGTTTTGTACGCTCAAATTGTTGTTGAAGTGATGTTTTTAAATAAATCACTGTACCACGACCTGCAAGCGCATTTCTGTTTTCTGGTGTCATAACAACACCACCGCCTGTCGCTAAAACGATGTTGCTTTTTTGTGTAAGCTCATCGATGACTTTTTGCTCTCGACGACGAAAGCCATCTTCACCTTCTACGTCAAAAATCCAGGAAATATCAGCACCTGCGCGCTCTTCGATAACCTCGTCAGAATCATAAAATTCTAGTTTTATTTCTTTTGCTAAAGCACGTCCAATGGTACTTTTTCCAGCTCCCATAGGCCCAATGAGAAATATATTTCGGACTTTAACGATGCTCATTTTAATCACTTACCTCTTTAGCTAACCATAACCATAACATACCAGCGCGAAACGCGCATGAAGCAGTCCTCTACATCATTTTTTATTGCAGGTTCAGATATTAACGTAACTTCATCACAATTGGAAATAATTACGTTGCATACGGCAAAAAAATCTATTAAATAACAGGCTTTTTTATAAATAGATAAAAACGCAAGATTATGGCTTGCAGAGATTTATTGAATTCAATATAGTCAAACAAGTCTCAGATGTTCACAAGGAAAACGTGATGCGTAATTTAGAGGATCTTCTTCACGCATTAGTCAACGTCATCGTGCAATATTGTCATGCAGACACATCAAGCGCATCGAATGGCTGGGAGCGCATCGAAAAAGACGAAGTAGCGCAAGAAGACAGTGATGTTGCACCCACAAATAGTATGATCACAATAATATCCGCGTTAAACCAAAGCGAAAATATAGATGACGATAACACAGCGTTGCACTTATTAGACGCGAACAAACTCGACGCACGTTTAACAGCCATTATCATGCGTACTGCAACCAATTCAGCTCGCCGTGATTTATTAACGCATTTAAAAGAGACGGTAAAATTATTAAAAGAACACGTCCAAACAACTAGTTTTGACGCACTCATCGGTCATGATGAGCACGATACGCTAATACAATCTATTGTTTTTAGCTTACTACACACACTAAGCACGCTTTATTATCGTCTTAACAACTACCAAAAACACGTCGTGGAAACCACTGACAAAAAGTCCTTGTCTTTACCTGGCTTTGGCCTCACTCGCTCCAATCTCGCAACACTGCTTCACCAACATATCTTACAACCACTTAAGATTCACGCCACCACAGATAGCGACCATCTCAACACAAAATCGCAATGCTTATTTTTGACGCAAAGAACAAAAACGCTTACCGCCACTCTTACGCATGTTGTCGGTTCACAAAATGAGATCATCGCAACAGCAATTGAAACGGATCAGGAAGATAGCATAAAGACACAACGCAGCAAACTATCGACCTCAGCTTCGTCGCCATCAACATCATCATTTGCATTATTAGGAAAACTACAGCAATTTGGTGAAGCAATAAGTAGCCTCATACCAGCTATCCCTGAAGATAAAGAGGCTAAACGCAGAGAAGAAGAAGCACAGGCAAATTATGGTTACAATTATTATGATTTCTAACCGATTAGCGTTTTTTCTTCTCTAGCCACGTTCTAAATGCTTCATGTGCGATTAACTCTTCAGACGTTGCAAAATACACTGGAGAGTGGCTAGTTAAATGATGTTTTAAATGTTCGACATGATTGTTTGTTGTTGTCGTATCACCCTCTTCTTCGCCAAATAATGTGATTTGCCCACCTGTCATGGCTAGATACACGAATGCGAGTAGTTCTGCATCAAGTAATGCACCATGCAATTCACGGTTTGCATTATCAACATTATAGCGTTTGCAAAGAGCATCTAGATTATTGCGTTGACCTGGATGTTTTTGTTTCGCTAAAAGAAGTGTGTCAAGAACTTGGCAATGACCATCCAACGTGAGCGGCAAAGACAACCGTTGTAATTCAGCATTTAAAAAACCAATATCAAACGGTGCATTATGAATAATAAGCTCTGCATCTTTCACAAATGCCATAAACTCATCGGATACTTGATGAAAATAAGGCTTATCTTGTAAAAACTCAGTGCTGATGCCATGAACCTTAAACGCACCTACGTCAACATCACGCTCAGGATTAAGATAAACATGGAATTGACGTCCGGTAAGACGTCGATTAATAAGCTCCAAACATCCAATCTCAATGATACGGTGCCCTTGTGCAGGCTCAAGGCCCGTTGTTTCTGTATCAAGTATAATTTGGCGCATACGAACAACCTCAGGATGTAATACGTGAAGCTTAAATCATCTAAAAAATAATTTCTGTAAAAACAACGCAATTATATACCAAAGAAATGGTTCTATGTTATCTTTCGATGCGATAATTAAGTCTCTAAGACTTGGTGTTTACAAACAAGGACATCTACATTGTAGCATGAGCTTCTTTAAACAATATTTTTCAAACATTTCTTTTATCACGCTTATAAGCGTGATGAACACGTCATTTGCAACAACGCATGAAACACCAATGTCATCCAAAATAAAACTACAAAAACCTCAGCGCGTGCAAGATTTAGCTTTAAATTCGCCAGGGGTTATCATGAACGTGAATCCTGATGGCTTTGTTATTAGCTCACCAAGTGGTGAAAATTAATTGAGATTTAATGCACTGATTCAAACTGATCAAGATATTTTTCTTAATACAAAAGGCGTTACCATTAATACCGGTGTGAGCTCACAACCAATCACCAATCGCGAGACGGTGGATAGAATATGGATACGTCGTGCGCGACCCGTGTTATCGGGACACCTTTTAACATATAACGATTTTTTTATTCAGCCTGACTTTGGTCAAGGTCAATCACGCCTTTTTGATGCATTTCTTGACATTCACTACATCGATTGGCTTGCATTCAGTGCCGGCAAACAGATTAGTTTAATTGCAGGCATTGAACAATTAAATGACCAAGCCGCTGTATTTTCAATGGAGCCAGGTTACCCAACCATCATGGCACCTAACCGAGAAATTGGTTTCATGATTCACGGTGAGTGGGCTTCTCCTAATTCACCAAAACACGCAAATGCTCATGGATTTGACAGTTGGCTGTCTTACCAAATTGGACTTTTTTCAGGAACAGCCGATAGTACAAACCCTGGATTAAACCCTGTTTCGACAACCGCATTCAGCTCAGAGAATGCAACATTAGAAGATAAAGGCCTTGAAATGCGTGTGTTTACAAATCCTTTTAAAAACACTGAGTGGGCAGCACTAAAAGGACTTGGGTTTGGTATGGCAGGTGGTTTTGATCATCCGAATAATCAAGCGCAACTGCCCTCCATTCTTTCAGTTGGCCAAAACCCCATTTTTGACTATGTGCAAACCATTGTTGCCAATGGATCACGCTATCGTATTCATCCACAAGGATACTGGTTTATCGGCTCATTTGGGGTCGTTGCTGACTGGGCACACACGTCCCAACAGCTCCTAAGCCAAGCACAGAATAATATTAACACTGCTACGTTACAACGTGTCATCCAACACAACTCTGCCACAGAGGTCCAAATGATTTATAACCTCACTGGCGAAACAAGCCGTTTTGCCACAAGACTAACGCCTCTTACACCCTTTGAATTACACCATAAAGGCGCTTGGGGCGCACTGCAGCTTGTAGGTCGGTGGTCATCGCTTCACATGGATCCTAATGTGTTTAATAGCTATCAAACGAACCAAGGTGAGACCACGTATACATTTTCAGATCCACGCGTGGCTGTTTCACAAGCGCATACATGGAGCATTGGCTTTAATTGGTTTTTAAATCAGTATGTTTCCATGACCACAGAATATGATCAAACACATTTTATCGGCGGATGTTCAACAGGTGCGATGAGTGCTACGGTGAATCCTGGATGCTTAACCAGCAGTAGCAGTGCAATCAATGCATCGACCAGCCAGGTGCTCAACCGAGCGGATGAAAAAATTATCATGCAACGTATTCAGTTTCATTACTAAATTAAACTTTTCTTGGATGCCTCACAAGCTGAGGCTTTAGCGCGAATGTTTAATTAAATTGTAACTCCCCACGTCCTTATATGGCATTCAACTCGCCAACCAAGGCATACAGGGCATAATCTTTTATTACGTTTGCTTCATTATAAGCAGGATGTTCTATGATTTTTGCACAACTCTGAGGTTTCATTTAGAAACAATGATGCTGAACGTGAATTACGTATGATGAAATGTAAGCAAAAAATATCTGGTGGTTTTCGTACCCATCAAGGTGCTGCACAATTTGCTCGTATGAACACAAAAACAAAATGGTGGTTGGATTTACTCAAAAATATAACGTCGATCGTTTGGTTTATTTTGAGGCTTGTCCTGATATTGTGGCGGCTATAGCCAGA